>CALHIO010000364.1 GCA_938030915.1 uncultured Gemmatimonadota bacterium | reverse complement strand
CGCGAGTTCTGTGACTGAAGCAGGCTGGAAGGTGTAGCAACCCGACAGACACGCGACCATAACCGTGAGCAGCACGCTCCTTCGCATCTGTTTTTCTGTCTCCCGGCTGCATGTTTCGGCGGCGGTCGACGCGACCCTTTCCGCGTCTACCCGTGTAATGAACGAAGCTAGGCGAATGTGACGGGGGCCGGGAGATCCGGTCCTGTTCGGAGATTGAGCGATGGTGCCCGAGACACCGCAGAAAACACGTCATCTGCTCGCGACGATGGGGGCGGTGTTCGTCGTGTCGCTCGGCGTGTTCGGATTGCGTGCTGTGGGAAGTGCGAAAAACGCGCCGGTCCCGGATGAGGTGACCTGGGCGAACGAGATCGGCCCGATCATCGCTCGGACATGCCTCGACTGTCACGGCGAGGACCCGTTGGCGCCCTTCACGCTCCTGACCTTCGAGGACGCCGCCGAGCGTGTGGATCGAATCGTGAGGGTGACGTCGGCTCGACGCATGCCGCCGTGGTTGCCACTGGGAGAGCACGGCACGTTCGCTGGAGAGCGCCTGCTGACCGACCGTGAGGTCGAGCTGTTTCGGGCGTGGGCCGAAGGCGGAGCCCGCGCGGGAAGCGAGGCCCCCGAGGCTCTGGTGGCCGACGTCGACGACGCGTGGCAGCCCGGAGAACCCGACCTCGTCGTGACGCTGCCCACGTATCAGCTGGCGGCCGAGGGGTACGACGTGTACCGAAATCTGGTGGTTGAAATCCCTGTCGAAGAGGCGCGCTGGGTCGAGTACGTCGAACTTCGCCCCGGGAATCGCACGGCCGTTCACCATGCACGCATGATGGTGGACGTATCGTCGTCGTCTCGCGAACTGGACCGCGAGGATTCTGCACCGGGTTTCGACGGGATGGAGTTGACCAGCAACGCGACCAATCCGGACGGTCACTTCATCGGCTGGACTCCGGGAAAGACGCGGCTGCCACCTCTGGACGGCATGGCGTGGCGTCTGGAGCCTGGCACCGATCTTGTCGTCCAGCTTCATCTGCGTACGTCGGGTGAGCCGCAGGAGGTCACCGCGCAGGTCGAGTTCCATTTCGCCGACGAGCCCCCTCGTCGGCGCCCGGCAATCCTGGTGGTCAGCTCGCTGCAGATCGACATCCCGGCCGGTGCCTCGGACTACTCGGTGTCCAACAGCTTCACGCTCCCCGTCGATGTGGACGTGTTGAGCGTGTATCCGCATGCGCACTACCTCGGCAAGGACCTGCGCGCAACGGCGCTGCTGCCGAACGGGCGTGAGGTTCCGTTGATCCACATCCCCGACTGGGACTTCAACTGGCAGGACGACTACCGGTTCGCGGAGCCGATCTCGCTGCCCGCAGGCACGACCATTCTGAAGGAGTTCACCTTCGACAACTCCGCCGGGAACCCGCACAACCCTGTCGATCCGCCGAAGCGTGTGGTGTACGGGTCGAATTCGGACGACGAAATGGCAGATCTGATCCTGCAGGTCCTGCCGAGAAACGAAGACGACCGGAACGCTCTGGTTCAGGCTCAGGCGTGGCAGCATGAGGCCGAGGACATGGCGTACATGGCGGAACTCGAATACGGACGTGGCGTCGTCGCCGCCGACACCGGCGAGCTGGACGCGGCGACGCGCCACTTCCAGGAATCCCTGCAGTACCGGGCCGACCATGTCGGGTCGCTGGTCGGCCTGGCAGAAATCTTCGTACGCCGCTCCGACGCTCAGTCGGCGCTGATCATCGCGCGTCAGGGCGTCCTGATGTCGAACCGTCAGGATGCACGTGCGCTCGCTGCGCTGGCGATGGCGCAGGCGCTCGCCGGTTCGATGGGCGAGGCGAGAGCAACGGCCATCGAAGCGATGGTGCGTGCCCGAGCGACCGGTGACGAGGTCCTGCTCCAGGCGGTGGAGTCCCGGGTAGGGACGCTGGCCCGCTAGTCGCGCCCGACCTCGCGAATGTCACTTCCAGCCCTCGGCGGGCGCACGTAGGCGGAGACCAGGCTCTCGTGCCCGCCCGGACCGATGGCTGCGACACCGAAGACGTAGTCGTCGATCGAGATGTTCTCGAGGACGAAGTGGTCGACATCCCCCACCACGACCTCGTGCTCCCAGTCCGGCGTCCACGCTTCGCGCCACACGACCCGGTAGGAGGTGGCACCGGGTGAGCGCTGCCAGCGCATGTCGGCGTGGTACCCGGTCTCCCCGCGACCCAGCATCGGGCCTCGAGGCCCGATCACGTCCGGGGCGGGCGGGGCCATCGCGATCGTGGCCACGCCGGCTGCGTTCACGCGCGTGTTCCTCGCGAGGTACTCGAAGTCCACGCCGCCGAGGGTGTCGGCCGCCGTATGCTGGCGGGCGTAGTTCTCCCGTGACTCGCTGAAGCGCACGCCGGCGAATCCTCTCCGGTTGAATGCGGTGTGGTCTCCACCGCGGCCGAAGCGATCTTCCCGGGCGATCAGTCGCACCTCGTGGCCAGGCATGTACGCCGCACCCTGGCGTCGAATGAAGCGCGCGAGCTGACGCGACGGGGAATCCATCGGGTCTTCGCTGAAGACGCGCAGGGTCCGGCTGTCGAGGATCCCGTTGCCGCCCAGGGAGTTCCCGATGATGTCGTTGTTGAACATCGCATCGATCACCCAGCCCTCCCGCTCCGCCCTCGAGGCCATGAGGCTGGCCCCGACGAGACCTTCCTCTTCGGCAACGAAGGCGACGAAGACGAGCGTGGCATCGAAGTCCAGACCGCTCTGGGCCAGCACGCGCGCAGCTTCCATCGTCAGCACGGTTCCGCTCCCGTCATCGTTCGCCCCGGGGGCAGGGTTGTCGTAGACCGACCAGTCGAAGCCCCCTCCGCCACCTCCGGACGCGGGGTCACTGGCCTCGATACGCGCGACCGTATCGTAGTGTCCACTCACGAAAACGCGCCGCTCGCTGCGACCGGGAAGCGTCGCCACCACGTTGCACAGCTCGGCCTGTTCGGGGATGCGGCCCTGGGGCTCCACTTCGTAGCAATCGAAGGCGACATCCAGTCGATCACTGAAGCCCTGCATCGTCTCCAGGATGTACTGGCGGGCGGGCAGAACCCCGAACCCCGGCCGATCCGAGAAGGAGAGGGAGTGACGGGTCTCGTAACCGGTCAGTGTCGACAGGTACTCGTGGAGACGCTCAGGAGAAACATCTCCGAGGATCTCCTCTATGCGGGGGTCGACGACCTGCGCGACTGCAGGAGCGGAGAGGGCGAAAGCCAGAAACGCAGCGAGGAGTGAAGTACGCATGGGAGGGCGCGTCGCGTGGAACAGGAAACATCGGGAAATTCGAGCAGAGACACGCCAACATGCATGTGTGGTTCAGGCCGCGTCTATATCTCCCTCGTGCCGCGCCCGGTATCGAGCGGCCTTCGCCCGATTCCCGCACGTCGCCATGGAGCACCAGGTACGGCGTCCACCCTTGCTCGTATCGACGAACCAGCGCAGACACCCTTCGGCTCGGCATCGCCGAAGTCGGCTTCGATCCACGGAGCTGACGAGCCGTATCGCGTCCTCGACGATCGGCGCGAGTGAGGCCGCCGGGTGGAGCCCCTCGTACGTCGGCTCGAGCGTGTGTGGCCCTCGCGCTCCGGCGACGACACGAGACGACGACCGCGTCCAGCCGAGGACGCGATTCAATGCGTGCAGGGTGGGTCCCTCGACGGTCCGTCCCGCAGCAGTGTCCCCGAGAAGAGTGTCGATCGAAACGCGCAGCTGCAGGGCCTCGGTGTGCAGGACCCTTCGCTCAGACACCCCTCGAGGTTGCAGATCCGACCAGGCCGGCGTGCCGGCACGCTCCATCCATGCCTCCACGTCTCCGGCGCCCGAGAACGCATCGACCGGGCCCGAGCGGGTCACCACGACCGTGTTGACGAAGTCGAGGGCGAGCGAACCGAAGCGCTCGCGCAGCACGATCTGGAGGATGTCGGCGTCCATACCGCATATTACAGGTTATTTCATATAATAACCAGATAAAGTGTCGTATGATGGGTGAATGCAACGGCCCTGATGTTTGGCAAGGGCGGGCCCGGAACCGTGCGGGCCGGGCGTCAGGGCCATCCGAACGCCGTGAGATCGACCCGTCCGAGTTCGTCGAAGACGACCCCCTCGTCCTCGAGGAGCACGCGCTGGATCCGTTCGTACGCCCGGCCACCACGGCGGCCGCTGACTTCGCCCTTCGCGTTCATGACCCGATGCCACGGGACGTCGTGATCGTCGGGTAGGGCTGCGAGTGCATAGCCGACCTGCCGCGCGTGTCCGGGCAAGCCTGCGA
>CALHIO010000363.1 GCA_938030915.1 uncultured Gemmatimonadota bacterium | reverse complement strand
TGGCCCTGGCCGACCTGATCGGTCTGGATACCTGCCTGAACATCCTCGAGGTGCTTCATCGAGAACTCGGGGACGATCGCTACCGGCCATGTCCGCTCCTCAGGAAATACGTGGCCGCCGGATGGCTGGGACGAAAATCCGGGCGCGGCTTCTACCCATATGGCTGAGGTGGTGTCCACCACACCCGAGCCTCGAACGGATGACGAGCAGGTGATGACGATATGTTGAATGAAGAGCAGCTCGAGCTCCAGCAGCTCGCGCGCGACTTTGCAGAGGCCGAGCTCCGGCCCTACACGGCGGCGTGGGACGACCAGCGCGCACTCAGTGACAGCGTCTTCGAGAAGCTTGCTGAAAGCGGCTTCCTCGGGATGCTGATCCCGGAAGAGCACGGGGGCCTCGGTTTCGAGCTGACCACGTACCTGACCGTGCTGGAGGAACTCGCGTGGGGCGATGCAGCAGTTGCCCTCTCCGTCGCCATCCACAATGGTCCGGTCGTGGAGCTGCTGCTCCGGCACGGGACCGACGAACAAAGGGCGGCGTGGCTCCCGCGCATGGCGGCAGGCGAGGTGCTGGGCGCCTTCGCCCTCTCCGAGCCGGACAGCGGCTCCGATGCGTCCTCCATCTCCACCACGGCGGAGCACGTGGGGGACGGATGGCTCCTCCACGGGACCAAGCGCTGGGTCACCAACGGAGCGCGCGCCGGACTGGTGGTCGTCTTTGCTCGAACGGGAGACGATGGCCTCGGTGCCTTCCTCGTACCGACGGATGCCGACGGGTACGTCGTCGGTGATCGCGAAAAGACCCTCGGGTTGAGGGCGTCCGAGACCGTGTCGGTCGAGCTCAACGGGGTTCGGCTCTCGTCCGACGCCCTCGTGGGCGACGCTGGCCAGGGACTACGCTACGCCCTGGAGGCACTCGACCTCGGCCGGATCGGGATTGCCGTCCAGGCGACTGGAATCGGACGCGCGGCGATCGAACATGCAGCTGCATACGCACTCGAGCGTCGGCAGTTCGGGACCCCCATCGCCCGCTTCGGTGCTCTGCAGGCGAAGCTGGCGGATGCTGCCCAGCGGGTAGCCGGAGGGCGCGCGCTCGCCTTCCAGGCCGCCGCTGCGTGGAGCCGTGGTCTCGAGAACGGGGCTCGTCTGGGCTCGACTGGCGTGACCGCGCAGGCGGCGATCGCCAAGCTGGCGGCCTCAGAGGCCGCGAGCTTCGCCTCGGACGAGGCGATCCAGATCTTCGGGGGCTATGGGTACATGAAGCACTACCCGGTCGAGCGACTCCTTCGCGATGCCAAGGGGACCGAGATCTACGAAGGAACCAACGAAATCATGAGACGTGTCATTGCCGGCGAGATCCTGCGGGATGCCGGCGATGAGAACCTTTGAGCAAGAGAACCATGGAACTCTTCAACTTGATGTCCGACGGCGGTCACGAGCAGATCATGTACTGGAGTGATCCCGAGTTCGGGTATCGGGGCATCATCGCCGTTCACGACACGACCCTCGGCCCGGCGCTCGGGGGGACGCGGTTCTGGACGTATGACGATGACCGGGAGGCCACAGTGGACGCCCTCCGCCTGTCCCGGGGGATGACGTACAAGGCCGCGATCACGGGTCTCAACCTCGGGGGCGGCAAGTCGGTCATCTGGGGAGACAACAAGCAGGCCGACCGGGAGATGATCTTCCGCGCGCACGGCCGCGCGGTCGATTCGCTGGGTGGACGCTACATCACTGCCGAAGACGTGGGGACGTCGCCCGACGACATGGAATACGTCGCGATGGAGACGGAGCACGTGGTGGGGCTTCACGGACGCTCCGGCGACCCGTCTCCGGTCACCGCATATGGCGTCTACCAGGGAATCAAGGCGTCTGCCGCGGAACGATATGGGAACGACTCGTTGAAGGATCGCCACATCGCGGTACAGGGACTTGGCCATGTCGGCTACTACCTCTGCCAGGATCTGGCCTCCGAGGGCGCCAAACTCACGGTCACCGACATCGACGAAGACGCAGTGAACCGAGTGGTCGAGGAATTCGGGGCCACGGCCGTAGGACCCGACGCGATCTATGCGGTCGATGCGGACATCTTTGCGCCGTGCGCGCTCGGTGCCGTGGTCAATGACGACACACTCGAGCAGTTCACCTTCGACATCATCGCGGGCGCCGCGAACAACGTGCTCGCCAAGAGTTCGGTGCACGGGCCGGCCGTGGCCGAGAAGGGCATCCTTTACGCACCGGACTACGTGATCAATGCGGGCGGTCTGGCGAACGTCTACGGGGAGATTCACGACTGGGATGCGGTGCGGTCGAAGAAGAAGGCTGGTGAGATCTATCAGACGCTATTGCGGATCTACGCGCTTGCGGGGTCCGACGGGATCGGTACGCACGCGGCAGCGGATCGGGTCGCCGAGGAGCGGATCGCTCAGGCACGGCACCTCCAGCGGACCTGGTAGTGTGCTCGAACACCTGAGGCAGGCGGACCCGGCGATCTTCGACGCTCTGGTGTCGGAGGTGGGTCGTCAGGAAGACGGACTCGAGAT
>CALHIO010000362.1 GCA_938030915.1 uncultured Gemmatimonadota bacterium | reverse complement strand
CCTTGGGCTGCCACTGCTCCGAAAATCGGTCGAACTTGCGTCTAAGGTGGACGGGCTCGCGGCTCAAGGAACGCCTCCCGAAGTCGGGTCTGCCTCGGCGGGGAACCAGAAGTCCAGGGTGTGCTGTACTCGTCCCTGAGCGGGGACGAAGCAACCCCCGCTCGAGGGTTCCAGGAGGCGCTCCTCCAGCTCGGACGCTCGACCCACCTCGATGGCCACGCGAACCCGATACCCATCGCACACGGCCGTTCCCGCAGGAAGCTCCAGGCCGATCAGATACTTGCCCGACTGGACGGGGGTCGTCGCCACCACGAAGCCCGCGGGGTCAACGAGGCCGGCCCCGCCCCGCGCCGGATTTCCACGAGACATCACGTAGCCCCACACCAGAAGTGTCCGGCTGTCCTGTTCAGCTTCCGTCGGGAGCCCCCGGCCACAGCCGCTCATCGAGCTCAGGACCAGAAAGATGAGGAGGACTCGAGCGCGGCACGGAAACGATCGACGAATCATGACATCACGCGGCCGGCACGAATCCGTTCACCGCAGCGAGTGCTCCGCGAGCGGAGATTCTCACGCCGGCTCTCAGATCGACTTTCCTCGGTCATATCGCTTGTCCTGAACCTCGAGACAGAGTGCGGTGACGATGCCAACACCTGTGCAGCGATGTCGTTCCTCATCGATCGCGGTGAGCCGACTCGCGTTCAGCGCGATCACCTCCACCACAGGGTCCTCAGCTCTCGAGGAAGAGATCGCTGCCGCCCTCTCCGAGCGCGTGACGTTCGGCGCGCTTGGCTATGGACAGCGTCGCGCCCGCCGTCAGCGCGCCCAGTACTGAGCCGATCAGCGCCGAAGCTCCCGCCATGGGAGCGACGACCGCCGAAACGACGGCACCCCCGAGCATGAACGGCAAAGCGCGGATGGACGAGAGGCGTTCGTCCCGGTACGCGTACGCCAGAAAACCCGAGAAACCCGTGCCCACCGCGAATCCAGTGAGCCCGAAGCGGGCTGAGATCTGAAGCAGGGCCGCACCCGGGGGAATGGCTGGTACCAGGCCGAAAAGCACGGACAAGGTGAGGAGCACGATCGATCCGACAGCCCACGCGCTACCCCAGACGACCGCATTCCCCAGAGCACCTCGAATTCTGATCCCCGTATCGTTCACGATCCCTCCACTCCACGGCCAGCCGGGCTACATCGCGATCGCTGTCGCCCGGATCCCCTCGCCCAGTACGAACTGCGATCCGACGGCGCCGACGACCGCAGTGCGACGGTTGAGATTCAGGCCGGTCCTCAGCCTGAAGAGCGGCTCGATCCCGGTGCAGTGGCCGGCCATAAGGTGCTCCACCCCGATGTCACGCAGGCGATCCGTGGTCCAGCCGAGCGTTTCGTCGGTCGCGTTGAAGAGGTGTAAGCCGCCCATCAGGGCGTGGATCGGGCGATCGTCGATCGCCGACTGGACGTGCGTGAGCATGTTCACGACCCCGGAGTGCCCGCAACCGAGGAGCACGATGTGTCCGTCATCGGTCACGATGGTCAGCCCCTGACTCTCGGGGACCCAATCTGCGACCCACTCGCCAGATTCCTCGATCCTGATCTGGTTCGGATAGTTCTTCTCGTCGTTCGGACGCGGGACCGAACCGGTGACCCATACCCCGGAAAGGATCTCGACGGGGCCGTCATGCACCCGTACTTCGAGGCCTGCGGCCTCGAACTCCACACGCTGCTGGATCATTTGATTGGCTTCTTCGGTCTCCGAGCGCATGGGCACGCGCCGGGGGCGGAAAAACCCGCGCGCAACGTGGACACGGGCCAGGGAGCTGAGATCACCGAGAGCTTCGAGGATCGGGAGGACACCCGTGGTATGATCGGCGTGATGGTGACTCAGAACGAGATCCGTCACGCAGGAGAGGTCGGCACCCAGAACCTCGGCATTATGCACGACGGTCTGGGGGTGCCGGCCGGCATCGAAGAGAACGCAGGCTCCATCGACTTCGATCAGCGCAGAAAGTCCCCACTCACCGACGGTGTTTCCGTTGGCCAGATTGGAGGAGAGGATGGTGACGGTCACGTCCTCCGCGACCGCTCGCCGCTCCTCGATCGCGGATGGCACTCCCGGGCGCGACACGTCCTCGGCACCCCGGCCCCCATACTCCATCGGGGTTCCCGCCAGTAGAAGTGCCGCGAAGGCGACCATGCTCGGTGAACGTGTCATGAATTCCACTCCCTTTGATTCATGGGCCTGTTCCACAATGCGGGCGCTACCGGACCAGATACCATGCTTCCTGGCGAGGCCGGAAGAAACGCCATCCCTCCGCGGTCAGATGCGCTGGATCCTCGGCCATCACGTAGATCTCCTGCCCGCCCCACTCGGGGATCTCCGTTTTCGTATTCAATTCGATCGAGATGTACGCACCTTCGACGAGCGTACGCGCATCGACGTCAGATCGACCCGCACTGCGGAAATCGATGCTCGGGCCGAGCCCGTGCCCGTGGTTGCCGAGCGGATGCGAGTAGATCTGAGCCGTGATCCCCTGCTCCTCCATTTCTGCCATGGTCAGGCGATACGCCTCACCAGCCGTACGCCCGGGGCGTGACGCGCGCAGCATGAGCGCATCCTGGAGCGCGTTCGTGTTGGCCATCGCGACCTTCAATCCTTCGGGGACATCGTCCTCATCGGGATGGAGGATGTACGCCATCTTCTGCCAGTCCGAGTCGAGGCCCATGTACGAGATCCCGAAATCGACGTGCACGAGATCGCCGTGCTGGAGGACGATCTCCTCCGGAGCGACCGCGAGGAATCCGCGACTCCCCACTTCAGCCATGCCCCTGCGCTGCACCCGCAGATCCGGCTGGAACCATGTCCGCACGCCGGCACGCCACAGCTCGTCGTACATGTAGCGGCGCACGTCACCGACCGTCGTCGTCCCCGGCGTGATCGCCTCGCTGGAGAGCGCCCGCTTCGTGATCGTCTCGGTGAGCGCCACCAGATCCGTGTAGACGTCGAACTCTTCCGGGATTCTCGTGGCGAGGTACTCATCGATGAGAGGGGCGGCGCTGACGAATCGACCGGCGGCCTCGGGGCCCATCGCATCCGCCAGGAACTCATACGAGTCATGCGTGAGGCTGCGGGTCATGCCGCGGGTCCCGCCGAAGCCCAGCGCGATGCGTGCGGGGCGATGCGTCTCGTAGAGTTCCCGGAGCACATCGGCCGATGGGCGGGGGTCGATCGGAGATTCGAAGTACCGAGCGACGGTCTCTTCCCAATATCCCGTCGCCGCCACCTTCCGGAGTCCGTCCGTACCCGCATCCACGAAGACAAAGACGTCTCGACGTCCTGTATAGGGGCGCGCAGGGGCGATGTATTCGGTGAGAGGGTCGTCATGGAACTCCTCGTTCACCACGATCCACATGTCCACGTCGTGCCGCCGCATCATCGGCAGAAGCATCTCGTGTCGGGTGTCCAGCCAGCCATCACGTACGGCCATCTGCTCCGACCAGTCCAAAAGCCGGACGTCGGCGGCGAACGTGGTGCTTCCGAATGGCTCCCTGCCGTCCGGGGGCGCGCAGGCGACGACGAAAAGGATGGTGAGGATGCCGGTGAGGCGGAGAGTGAAGACTCGAGTCACGGGATGGGCTCGCGAGGGAGGGATCCAGGCCGGGGTGCGAAGAGAGGACTCTACGTGTCCGGCCCCATGTGGCGCCACGTCTCGGCAAGCGTGGCTGCGATCCGACCAACGACCTCCGGGGCCGCCGCGTAGCCGTGATGAGACAGGGGCGTCTCTCGTCCGACCAGCCCGCCCGCGTTCACCGAAACGTCTTCGGTTACCGCCGTGGCATACGCCTCGTTCAACTGGCGCAATGGGTAGGCGATCACGTCATCTCGATCGAAGAAGTTCAGCCATGACCCCGAGAGCCGGGGATGACGAGTCGCGAGCGCAGTCGACGGTACGGTGAGGGGACGCCCGAAGTCTTCATGGTGCAGTGCCCAGACCGCGAGTGGACTGCCCATCGTGAAGAGGTGTGCGAGTGTCTCCCCACGCTCGAGCGCGCCGTCGGTCATGTGTGCTCGCACCTCATCGCTGACCAGCTCGGGCTTCCCGAGATCATAGAGGTAGTTGCTCGCGATCACCGAGCCCAACGAATGGGCGACGACGCAGAGGGGAGCATCGGCACCGGCCTCGGTGGCAAGTCGATGAAGGGCCCGTGCCATGACGGCGTGAACGGCGTCGTACACTCGCCGGTCGTGCGCCGTCGGTTCATACGCGATGCCGTCCCCGACGAATGAGATCATCACGTTGCGCAGCCCGCTCCAGTGGAGCTCGTGCTCCAATTGGACGCGTCGGGTCAGCTCCGCCTGGGCACTCTGCAATACAGGGGCCCAGTGAACAGGCGCGAACACGAGTGCGTCACGAGGAGCCTCCGGCACCGACCGATGGAAGACCTGCCTGACCGCCTCCACCATCTCGTCGGCGAAGTCGGCATCCCGGCCCCCGATTCCGTGGATGACGGCGACTCCCACACGTCGTACGGGCACGCCTTGGCCAGACCCGCCCGTCAACCGGTCACCACGCGAGCGACCCCGATCCCGTTCGGACCGGCCCGGTGCCCCCCCCGCGTGTCGGACTGAGATCAGCGACCAGGCACCATCAGGTGTGCCGTGCTCGTCCCCTCCGCCATGATCCACAGACCCCCCTCACGCCCGTTGTTCGGGAAGCCCGAGCTCTCCGCGGTCGCGAACGGAACGGCGACCGTCATGTGCATCCGCGCGCTCGCCTGATCCTCGCCACGGAGGGACCACCAGACCGAGCCGTAAACCGGAGGGACCCTCGTGCCATTCGCCTCGGCCTCCTCCACCATCGCATTCTCCGCACCCCGGTCGGCGGATTCGGCCCGGAAGCGGCGACTCTGAGCCACACGGTCCAGATTCTCCTTCGACGTGCACTGAACGTCGAAGGCAGCCCGACGCGCCTCGTCCGAGCGATCGTAGCAGACCAGGGGGCCATCCCCCTCTTTCAGGACCTCGAAGGTATGATCCGTTTTCCACTGGATCACCGTCGTTGCGTCACGAACACGCGACGGCGCGGCGCTGAGAGCTTTGTCGATGGCAGCCTGCTGGGAAGCCACATGCGCGGGGGAGAATCCCGCAACGCCGGAGAGAGCCACGGCCAGAAAGGCCGTCTTCGTGAGTCTGGTCATCGTCCCTGAACGACAGAATTGTGAAGGATCCCGATACCTTCGATCTCGATCTCGAAGCCTCAGTACGGGAGGAAGTACAACACGCCAGCCAGGAACGGCACCAGGAGAAACATCATCGTGATGCCGTACCCGAACATGTCCCGAGCGCGCAGACCAGTGATCGCGAGGAGCGGGATCGCCCAGAACGGATTGAGCAGGTTCGTGTGCGCGTCGCCGACCGCATACGCCGCAATCGTCTGACCGATCGGCACGGAAAGTTCCTGCGCCGCCAGTAGCATGGGGCCACCCACGATCGCCCACTCCCCACCGGCGGATGGCACGAAGATGTTCAGTGCCCCGCCCGTCATCCACGCGACCACGGCGAACGTATCTTGAGTGGCAATGGACAGCAGCGCCTCGGTCATCGTGTCGACCAGGCCCGTCCCCGTCATGATTCCGATGATGCCGGCGTAGAAGGGGAACTGCAGGATCACCCCCGCACTCCCCCTGACGGCGTCGTTGAACTCGCGCTGATATCGCGCCGGGCTGCTGTAGAGCAGCATCCCGATCACGAGGAAGCCGAAGTTGAAGACGTTGAGGTTGAGCGCGCCGAGGCCCTGAGTGACGAAGGCCCGTCCGAACAGGATGACCCCGGTCACCGCGAGCACGCCACCGAGGATCCTGGAGTTGTCGATCCTGTCAGCCGGTGAATCGTCGGCCGGCGATACGATCGCGGCCTCCCGAGCCTCCGCCCCACCCTCGTGAAGCAGTTCCGCCTCTGCGTCCTCGTCGGTCAGATCGACAAACTGCTCGATACCCCGCGCGTTCTGGTCCGGCGGCGCGAGGAGCCAGAGCATCAGCGATCCGTAGAAGATCGACAGGCCCGTGAGAATGAGCGGATACGGGTGAAAGACCCACTCGGTCGCGGGCACGATCCGGTCGATGATGCCCTGAACCATGAAGATGTTGCCGTCCGTAGCCTGCAGGAGGCCCGCCGAACTGGACAGACCCCATCCCCACGTCAGGCTCATTCCGAGATAGCCAGCC
>CALHIO010000361.1 GCA_938030915.1 uncultured Gemmatimonadota bacterium | reverse complement strand
CCAGCCGCAGGGCATGGAGTGTGCGCGTCAGGAGTGCGTCCCGGGTGAAACACTTCCCGGTGCGCGAGGGGTAGGGAGTCGCATGTACCAGATGACACCATGGGTGACGCGACTTCTGATCGCGAACATCGGGATCTACTTCGTGCTGACCGGTCTGCCGGCGCAGATGGGGAACTCGATCGCGAACGCTCTGGTGTTCCGGCCGGGCTCGGTGCTCCAGACCCCGTGGACACCGATCACGTACATGTTCCTGCACGGCGGGTTCGGCCACCTGTTCGGGAACATGATCGGGATCTTCTTCTTCGGTCCGCGGCTCGAACAGCGGCTCGGGGCGAAGGGCTTTCTGACCCTGTACTTCGCGGCGGGGATCGGAGGCGCCTTTTTCGAGTCGCTCCTCGCACTCTTTCTCGGGCCGGTATCGATGGTGGGAGCCTCGGGTGGGGTCTTCGGCATCCTCGCCGGCTTCGCGTACTTCTGGCCGCGCGAGACGATCATCCTCTTCCCGATTCCGATCCCGATTCAGGCGTGGTTGCTGGTCACCCTCTACGTCATGTGGTCGCTGTATGCCGGGTTGAGCTCGGCTGCGATCGGAGGTGGGGTCGCTCACTTCGCCCACCTCGGTGGTGCTGTCGTCGCCCTCGGCTACCTGTGGGGGGCCGATTGGAGGCGGGGGGCCGCCAAGCGTGACTTCCAGCGCGCGATGCAGACTCCATCAAGCGGTAGTCGCTTCGTCAACGACCGTCTGACCATGGAGCGGTGGAAAGGGATTTCCATCGATGCGCTTCACGAGCTGAATCGTGAGGAGGTGCAGCGAATCCTGGCCAAGGCGACGTCAGATGGGGCGAGTGCTCTGACCGCATCGGAGCGGGCGTTCATGGATCGGATGGCGGCGGGCTGATCGCCTTCACTGGACCGCTGCGTGGATGAGGGGATTCCGATGAGGGACGTGCGCCTCGACGACCGTGCGACCCCGCTCGACCTGACACCCGAGGAGTTCGCCGAGATCGGCCATCGACTCGTAGACGATCTGGCAGCGCTTCTCGGCTCCCTTCGTGATCGACCGCTCGGTCCGGATGTAACGCCTGACGAGGTCCGCGCGGCGCTCGACGCATCCGCGCCGATACCGGAAGAGGGGATGGATGCCGCGACGCTGATGCGCGATACCACGCGCATGCTGATCGAGCACTCTCTGTATAACGCGCACCCCCGCTTCTTCGGCTATGTCACGGCCGGGGCGGCACCGATCGGGGTGCTTGCGGACCTTCTGGCATCCGGGATCAACCCGAATGTGGGCGGTTGGGCGCTCTCTCCGATGGCGAGTGAGATCGAAGATCAGACGATTCGCTGGATCTCCGAGCTGGTCGGCTTCCCGGTCGAAGGTGACGGGGTTCTGACCAGCGGCGGAAACCTCGCGAACATGCTCGGCTTCTACGCGGCTCGGGCGGCACGGGCGGGTTGGGACGTACGCATGCACGGCCTCCGGAGTGAGGACGCCGCGGCTCTGCGCGTGTATGCCTCCACGGCTACGCACACGTGGATCCAGAAGGCCGCGGACCTCTCTGGATTGGGCTGTGCGAGCATCCGGTGGATCGAGACCGACGTCGTGGAGCGCATGAACGTCGCAGCGCTTCGTGCCGCGATCGATGAAGATCTCGAAGCAGGACATCATCCATTCATGGTCGTGGCGACGGGAGGGTCGGTGTCGACGGGTGCCGTGGACGACCTCCCGGCCATCCGCGAACTCTGCGATGCGTACGATGTGTGGATGCACGTCGACGGAGCCTATGGCGCCTTCGCAGCACGCGCTCCGAACGTGCCGGAGGAACTGAGGGCCATCTCGGCTGCAGATTCCGTGGCGCTGGACCCTCACAAGTGGTTGTACGCACCGCTCGAAGCGGGATGTGTGCTCGTTCGTGATCCCTCCGCGCTCCTGGCCGCGTTCTCGTATCGCCCCGAGTACTACTCCTTCCAGCAGGACGCCAAGAACTACTTCGAACGCGGAATCCAGAACTCGAGGGGCTTTCGCGCGCTGAAGGTGTGGATGCAGCTCAAGCAGGCAGGGCGCTCCGGGTACGTGCGCATGATTTCCGAGGACATCGAGCTTGCTCGGCGCTTCTTCGAGATCGCCGATGCTCACCCCGAGCTGGAGACGTTCGTCCATGCGCTGAGCATCACCACATACCGCTATGTGCCAGACGACCTGCGGGCGCGCACGGCGGAGCCGGGGGTGGCCACCTACCTCAACGAGCTCAACGAGCAGATCCAGGCTCGGATGGAAAAGGGTGGGGATGCGTTCGTCTCGAACGCGGTGCTCGGAGAGATCTACGCGCTGCGGATGTGCGTTGTGAATTTCCGCACCCGCCTGGAGGACGTAGAAGCGCTGGTGGAGATCAGCGCGGAACTGGGCCGGGCCGCGGATGCGACGCTACGGCCGGATGCGTTGCGTGCGCCCGCCGTCGAGGACGGGGCTTACGAATGAGGCGCGCAGGATGACCGATCCCGGCCGATATCCGATCCCGGCGCGGCGGCACCGGGTCGAAGAGGTCGTCCAGCGAAGCCGATTCATCACTACGCTGGCGCATGCGCCGGATGCCGACGCCGCACAAGCGTTCATCCAGACCATACGGGACGAGTTTCCGGACGCGACGCACCACTGCTGGGCCTTCGTCGCCGGGCCGCCGGCGAGCACGACCCACATCGGGATGAGTGACGACGGGGAGCCCCATGGGACGGCGGGTCGCCCGATGCTGACCGCACTCCTCCATTCAGGAGTTGGAGAGATCGTCGCGGTGTCCACTCGCTACTATGGGGGGATCAAGCTCGGCACGGGCGGCCTCAGCCGCGCTTATTCGGGTGGTGTGGTCCTCGCCCTCGACCGACTTCCGACCGAGGAGAAGGTCGATCGGCGCCCGGTCAGGATCACCGTCGGCTACGCGGATGTGGACGGGATCCAACGGCTGGTCGTAGAGCGGGCATGGGTGCTCGCGAATGAGGCCTTTGCGGAGGAGGTCAGCCTCGATCTGCTCATTCCGGCCGACGAAATCGAGGACGCACGCCGGCTGGTCGCGGATCGCACGCGCGGATCGGGTGTCGTCGACGTGGGAGAGGAGTCGGACTAGCCCCAGCGCGCGTCGATGGCCCGGCGGATCTGCTCGAGACTCTGTCCTTCCTGGTGGCGACGGTATGCGAGACGCGCTTCGCCCTGACAAATGGGACACCCCATCGCCATGCCACCTGCCTGGTAGCAGGTAAGCAGCGATCGGTATGTCGGAAACGCCGTACAACCGCATGCGCATCCGATACCATCGGCGACGTGCGGGATTTCGCGGATCATGTCGTAGATCTCGAGGACCGCATCCGGGAACGCCGCGAGGTGCTCTGCGGTGAGCACGTCTCTGCCGTCGATCCCGGGGCGCGGGTCCGGGTGCTCGATCGCAGCGGCTGCCCGGGCCGGTGCGACCATGAAGCCAGCCGGAAGAATCGTGAGGGTCCGCAGAAAGGTCCGGCGAGACGGCACGGTCAGTGGCCCGGACCCGCGGTCGGGGGCGTGATCATGATGTGCGCGCCCGCGGTGCCCGGGAACATGAGCCATGGTGCGCCCGGGGCCGTGGGCTGCGCCGACAGACCGGTCGACTGGGTTGTGGCCCAGGGCGTGTACACGACCCACCGGATGAAGGAGTTCTGGACCGAGTTCGAGTCCGCATCGAAAGCGTCGCCGGTCAGGACGTAGAGCATGGCCGGTTCCTCCGGCATCGCCAGCGTTCCGGCGTCAGCCTCCGCCCAGCGCCGCTGGGCGAGCTCGCCCGAGTCCGTCACGCCCTCCGCCCGCAGCTCCCGGCCACGCGCCATGAACGGGTCCAGCGACTCGTGATAGCATGCTACA
>CALHIO010000360.1 GCA_938030915.1 uncultured Gemmatimonadota bacterium | reverse complement strand
TCGAACCCACGGAGGCGCATCGTGTAGTAGATTTAACTGTCGCGTTATGCCCCGATTCCCCTGCAGATGATCACGTTCACCGAGCACGCCTCCGAGGTCTTGAAAACGTTCCTCGCCGGCGATCCCGAGCCGAGTCAGGCGCTTCGGATCTCCGTGAGCGGCCCGAAGACCGCGCCCCGCTTCGATCTCACGCTCGTCGAGCACACGGAACGCGCCGACGATGAGCGATCCATTGAGGCGAGCGGCTTCGCCGTCCTCGTGCGCGACTCCGACGTCGAGCTCCTGGACGGTGCGACGGTCGACTACGTAGAGCGGGTCAACGAGAGCGGTTTCGAAGTCCGGCCGGCAGACGGCAAGGTGCCCGACCCGGCGGCAAAGCGGGCGGCTGAGGGAGAGCCGTCCGGGGAGATTGCCGACGCGGTGAGGGCGGTGCTCGATACGCAGGTCAATCCGGCGATCGCCGCCCACGGTGGCATGATCTCTCTCGTCGATGTCGAGGATACCGACATTTACGTGGAGATGAGCGGCGGGTGTCAGGGCTGTGCTCTCTCCCGGATGACGCTCCGTCAGGGCGTGGAGCGAATGTTGCGGGAGGCTGTGCCGGAGCTGACCGCCGTGCACGACGTCACGGACCACTCGTCCGGGGAAAACCCGTACCTCTGACGCGATGAGCTCACGCGGGTACCGTGCGTTCGCTCCCAGCCTGATCGCCCTCGCGGTGGTCGGCAGCGGAGAGCTCGGAGCCCAGGCGTGTTCAGACCGCTGCGTGGGCCCCCCTCGGGGTGCGATCGTCGCGGCCGGAGGCGGTCGTCTCGACCGAACGATCTACGAACGCTTCGTCGAACTCGCGGGTGGCCCCCAAGCCAGGATCGTCCTGATCCCGACCGCGGGGACCGAGTACGGGTCCCACGATGGTTGGACGGCCATCGAAGAACTCCGCAAAGCAGGAGCCGAGCATCTCGAGGTCCTGCACACCCGGTCCGAGAAGGTTGCCGACCTGCCTCCGTTCGCGGCCCCTCTGAACCAGGCTACCGGCGTCTGGTTCTCGGGCGGCCACCAGTGGCGGCTCGTCGACGTCTATCTCGACACGGAAACTCACCGACAGCTGAATCGTCTCCTGCAACGGGGCGGTGTAATCGGCGGGAACTCGGCCGGTGCCTCGGCTCTCGCCTCGTTTCTCCTGCGGGGGGGCGAGTTCAACGGAGAGATTATCTCCACCGAACGCTCCGTCGGCTTCGGCTTCCTGCGCAATGTCGCGGTGGACCAGCACCTCCTCTCCCGAGGTCGGGAGAACGAGATGTTCGAGGTGCTTCGTCGCGAACCGCACCTTCTGGGCATCGGATTGGACGAGGGATCGGCGGTGGTGATCACCGGTGATCTGGCCCGGGTCATCGGGGGTCGTGTCGCGATCTACGACATCACTGATCCGGAATCGCTCATTCCCCTGCGATGGCTCGCCTCGGGGGAGGTGTACGACCTGGGGGCCCGGCGCACGATCCTGACCGACGTGGTCCGACCTCCCGCCCTCGTACCGGATTCCTTTCGGATCGGCGGCCCCTTCGACGGACGACGCTGACCCCTCGGGCCAGCGCGCGGGTTTTTACTGGATGCCCGAGGTCTGAAGCTCGTTGAGCAGGTGACGGCGCAGTCCCTCCGAAGACACGACGTCCCTGAACCCGAGGTCGGCCAACGCATCAACCACGGCACCGAGCATGTCATCGAGCGCGGAACTGATCTCGGCATTCGCAGCATCGACTTCGAGCACCGGGTTCGTGGTTGCCGTCGACGCCGGCACGTGCACCAGACCCGCTTCGTTGACCAGCACGAACTGATGCAGCGCGAGCGAGGCATCGACGACGGCACCAAAGCGATCCCAGATCGCCTGACGCGCGGGAGCAGCAGCCACGAAGCCTGAGTCTGCGCGTTCCCGAATCGCGGTCGCGTCAGCCCCCTCGATTCCCTGCGCTGAAAGCTCGCTCGCCATGGCTGCATCGAAGTCGGCGAGACTGATCCCTCGAGCCGAGCCGAGCAGATCACTCATCTCCATCCAGAAATCCTCTACCACCCCGTACTGACTCGCGTTAGCCATGTAGGCACCACCCGGCCAGTCGGTGCCCGGTGCCGCGATTCGGGCTGAGGCACCCCACGACGAAACGACATCTCCGAAGGACGCGGCCATCGCCGCCCCCGCTGCCCGTTCCATCTCCGGCATCAACTCCCCGGACAGCGCGGGAATCACTACAGCTGGAGTGTCCGGCTCACCGCGCGCGGCAAGCATGTCGTTCAGCATCGGCCACGCCGTGTAGCCTCCGACCCCGATCGCCAGCAGCGCGATCACCCCGAAGAGAGGCAGCGCGAGGTTGCGTTGCTTTCGATGCTTCGGTGGAGACGGCCTGTTCTTGGGCGTCCTGCGCTCCCGTGTCGACGCCGGCTCACCGTCCTCGTCCGTGGAGGCAGCCGCCGAAAAGTCGAGCACCTCCTCATCCGACGTGCCTTCACCGTCCATCCATGAGGGGGGATCCTCAGGAGAGAACTCAGACATCGGAGCTTCGAGGTCGAGCCCCCCATCACCGGCGTCGAATCCTCCCGCGTCGAACTCCATCGCGGTTTCTAGACCCATGCCTCCGGAGAAGTCCGGAGTCGGCTCACCGGTGCCGCCAAAATCGCCGTCCGGGTCCAGGTCCGGCGAACCGGTGTCCAGCCCGCCTCCGGAGAAGTCCGTCGCGGATTCGACCTCAACCGCATCTTCGAGCTCGAGGCCTCCCTCCAAATCTCCGAAGTCGAAGCCAGAAGCCTCACCCTCTTCGAGCGGCTCCGCTTCGGTCAGCGACATCGACTCCAACCCATCCGCCGCCGGCGCCAGCTCGATACCTTCGAAGCCGAGATCCTCACCGGCGGGGGCCAGGTCGAGCCCTCCGTCGCCTTCCATGCTCGCACCACCCGCAGCGGCCCCGGATGTCTCCGGTTCTGCGAGGCTCAGGTCGAGATCCGGCAATCCGCCCGACCCCGCCTCGTCCTCCTCAGGAGCCTCCGCCAACGTGAGGCCGGAAATGTCCCCGAAATCCGTCTCGGGCTCGTCCGCGTCGACGGGAGCCTCGACGTCGGCGGAGATCTCCGCTTCGGCCACCGGCTCTGCCGCCTCTTCCATCGCCGGCTCGGACTGTTCCGACACATGCCCAGCACTCGCGACCGGCGCAGGAGCAACCGGAGGCGGTGCTACGAAGCTCTCATCGTCTCCGAAGGATCGCTGGAGCGTATGGTAGATTTCGTGCGAATTCGCCGGTCCCCATTGGTCAGCGGCGGCGTCGTAGAGCTGTGTGTCGTCGGCGATCGCCCCGAGTTCGATACGCAACGCCAGCGCGTCTACGCTCGGGATCGGCACCTCATTGCCGTTGGAATCGATATACGCGAATCGCATGGCGGAGCATGTTGGGTGG
>CALHIO010000359.1 GCA_938030915.1 uncultured Gemmatimonadota bacterium | reverse complement strand
GGTCGAGAGGCTGGGGAACAGCCGGACTGCGGTGTATTCCAATCTGGTGCCGGTGTGGGCACTGATCACTGCGTGGATCTGGCTGGGTGAGCAACCGTCAGGGCTTCAGCTCCTCGGGGCCGGGAGCATTCTGATCGGCCTGACCGCCGCCCGACTGGGTCAGTCCTCGACGAACCCCGAGCCGAGCTCTCCCGCAGCGCCCGTCGAGCCGGACCCGAGCTGATCCCGATGCAGGATCTCGGGGAACTCGTAGTAGAGCACCCCGTCGTTCGAGATTTCGGAACGCACGCGGAACCCGTCATCGAGCGAAATCATGATCTTTTCGGCGTCCGGCAATGAGAGGTTGAGGTCCGCCGCCACCTCGGTCACGGTCAAACGCCCCCCTTTCGCGTCGGCCAGCTTGAGGATCTTCCGCTGCACGCCGACCATGATCGCCTTCTTGCGTTCCATGAGGCTCTGCCAGCCCCAGTAGAACGTCAGCGAGCCACCTCCTCCGACGACCGAGCCCACGGCGATCGCGGCCAACTCCCACTCGACGAATCCGATGAGGACCAGCAGGCTGGCCAAGAGAACCGTAGCAGTGCCGAGGATCCGGCGCTTGAGCCCTGCGCTCGGCAATGTCTCGTCCGGCTCCGCCGAGACGAGGCGCCTCTCCGGCTCGGGTCCGGTCGCAGCCAGGGCGCGGGACGCGTTCTCCCAGCCCAGACCGCAGCGCGGGCACACGAGGTGCTTGCGACGCGCCAGCCAGTAGATCAGACCACCGAAGCCGTACGTGAAGAGGGAGACGCCGACCAGAAGACCGACGTGACCCGCCCGACGAAAGTACGGCATGCCCTCGCCCTGATAGGAGCAGCGCGGGCAGCGGCGCACGCCCGATGGCCGGGTAACCGCCGAGCCCACGGGGGTGGACGTCCCGCACGTGGGGCATCGCACCGCCCCGGGTTGGAGCGTCTCGCCACAGGTGGAACAACGCATCTGATCAGCCGGAAGTGGACGGTTCGTTCAATTTCGATCCCTACGGGGCCGTGGCTCGGAAGATTCAGCCCACGAGGGATCGCTTTTCCTTACTGCACGCGGATAATCCGCATTCGGAGGCCGGCCTGTGGCGCACTCGACCCACCGCCTTCTCCGCCGAGCCGCAACGTCATGGTTCCGGACGCCGACGGATCGACAATGTAGTAGGCTACGGACGAGGAGCGCAGTGTTCCGGAGCGCTCGAAGTCGGTCCCCCCGAGGGACGTGGGCTGCAACGGAAACGGATCTTCGAGAAAGCCTCTCAGATCCGTCTCTGGATAGGCCAGAGTCCCCGTCTCCGGTCCGGGGCCGTCGAGGAGAATGGCCGCCCACCAGTCGGACAGCCCACCCGCCCACCCCGTTCCAGTCTCTGCCTCCACGTTCGCCACGCCCGTGCGAGTCGTGCGCGTGAGTCGGCCGGCAAGGTCCGCGCCAAACCGATCAGTGAGATAGGCGAGATACAGGTAACCCGCGCCCCGCTCCTCCAACGTTCCGTTCCCGGACGAGATGATCAGAGACACGTCTCCGGTGTCTCCCAGGTAACGCCGCGACCGCTCTCGAACGCCTGCGCGGAACAACTCGGTGTTCTCCGAGTCCCCGGCCCCTTCGTAGAATCGGGCGACGAGTTCTTCGGCGAACTGAGCCAGACCCTCCGACAGCCACACTGCCTCGTTCGCCTCGGCACTCCGAGCGAGGACACGCTGGTTGAAGTTCACCATGTGCTGGAACTCATGCGACAACACGGCAGGGGTGAGTCGCGCGACGGCACTCTTGGGACGCGGATCCGAATACTCGCCGCTGACATCCGGGACGAGGGCGTAGAAGACCTCACTCGCGTTGCTCCCTTCTTCATCGGGCAGGAGGTCGAGCCCGAAGAAGAACCCGGCGATGAACCCCGTCGCTCCTCGGGGTGTCAGCGCGTTCACGACGGGGGTGAAGAGGATGACGATGCGGCCGTTCGAATCGAGATCGGACGGCGTTCCGAATACTCCGGTCACGACGGGCCAGATCGCGTCATCGATCTGGTCCGAAAAGGTTCGAAGGTCTTCGTCGGTATACCCACCCGCTGGAGCGTCCTGATCCACGAAGAGGGCGGCGCGCTCCCCGACGTAGCGCGCGGTCGCGGTCACCGTGGCGAAGTCCCCGGGCCTCTGGAATACTTGAAACGTCCGGACGTCGTTGACCTGAGGGACCGGCTGAATCACGGAGGCGGCTCCCCCCGATGGGGGCTTCGCCCACCCCGCCCGCCCTGCCGTCAGTTCCTTCTCGAGCTCACGCAGCCGGGTTTCCCAGACGATCCCCGGATCCTGCAGCGAATCGTCCCGGTGCACGTCGGGCGTCTCCTCGCGCAGTGCCGGCCACGCCATGGTGCTGGACCCGAGACCGAACAGACTCCAGGGGTGTGCCGCCGCTCCCACGCTCGACGTCGAATGCACCTCGAGCACGTACTCGGCGTCTCCGGCCCCAGATACCGTCACACACGTCAGCCCGGGCGCGTCAAACGCGTCGAAAACCTCGCCGACATCGAGCACCGCCACATCTCCGCCCGCGCCGATGGAGAGAGGGATGGACGAACTACCGACCGTTCCGAACCGGACGCTGACGTCGACGTCCCGCTCGGGCAGGCACGTCGGAACCGTCACGATGAGCTCGTTCGACGTCGCGGACGTGACCTGCCCCCGAACACCCGAGAAGAGCACGACGTTGTGTTCGAGCCGAGGTACGAAGTTTTCACCCGTCAAAGTGATGGACTCGCCGGGAAGAGCCGATCCGACCGAAACGCTGCCAAGCACGGGGCGATCGATCAGGAAGAGTCGAAAATCCGCGGACGCCGGTGATTGACCCTGGGCGGTCGCCCGTATGACGACATCACCGACGGTCGAACCGAATCGGACGTTCGTGCGCGCGAGGCCCGTGGAGTCGGAAATGGTCGCCGCGACCCCGACGATCTCCGCGTCCCCCTGTACCACACTCCATGCGACTTGGACACCGGACTGGGGCAGTTGCGTGGTCAGTGCCCGAACAAGCACCTGAAGCGGCGTCTGAAGCGTCTGGCCCGCCGTCCCGTACTGCTGATCACCCGCGGCGACGAAGACTTCCACCGGGGGGCGGAGTAGAGTCGTCGGGTCACCGCCGCATGACTGTGTCAGGACGAGAGCCACCAGGAGAGCGCCCCGAACCCGCCGGAGTGGCACGTCCCGTCCGTCGCCGTTGCGGCGCACCGTCATTCGTCCTCTCGCGATCTCTGGATGTCGATGAGATCGATGATCGGCGCCCCTGTGAGCTGAGATGCACCCGTGCGCACGCGCCCCGTCACAGCCAATCGTTCGAGGGGTACCAAACCGTCGACCTCGGACCGCCGATCCGTCGGGACTGCGACATAGACGAAGGGTCCGTCAGCCCCCCCGAATCGCGCGAGCAGGAATGTCTCTCCCTCGAAGAAGTCGGTGCGGACAGCCTCGGCGCGCTCCAGCGAAATGAACTGGATGGTCCATGCGACGACCCGTCCAGCGTACCTCGTCGGATTGGACATGAGGGCATCAGGATCCAGAACCTCCACGGATTCCGACCCTGCCGTCTCTTCCGTAACGGTCTCTGACGCGGTTTCGGGCATCCACATCCACCCCTCGAGCCGGACGCGGGCCCAGCTCCCTTCACGAGCCAACACCTCCACGTCGCCCATCGGTCCGAGGACACCCAGTGTGTCTCCGTCCGGGGCAGTCAGGATCGCACCGCCCCTTCCGGTTCGGGAGAAATTTCCCGGACTCCGGGCCGCAGGACCGGTCGGGGGATCCGCTGCGGCAGAGGTAACCAGCCGAGAAGGTAGCGCCTCGGACTCTGCTGGAGCCGGACTCGTGAGCGACGCAGACCAGATCCAACCGACGCGCGCCACCCGCGCCCAGGCAGGATCCCTGCCGAGCTCCTCGAGAAGCGTTCCTTCCTCCAGCACCCCGAGAATGGTTCCGGACGGGCCGGAGCGCAGGTTCTCGCCGTCCACCTGGCTCACGAGGAGGTCGAAGGCGGGATCGTCGCTACTCTGGAGCGAGCGCAACCAGACCCATCCCTCCACCTCGACCTGGGTCCAGTTCCCCTCCGTGCCGAGCAGACGGAGCGAGGCCCCTTCCCCTAGACGGGCGAGCACGACACCATTCGGCTCGCGGCGGAAGTTCTCTTCGACCCTGAGGGTCACGACATCCTGAGACGCACCCGGCGCGGCCGTCGCGGCGAGCATGCCTCCAGCCAGAAGCAAGGGGCGGTGGAAGGCCGCACATCGAAGACGCATGGAGTCTGAAACGATCCGGTACAGAAGGTGTTACAACGGGTTCTGGGCGCGGCAAGAGAGCGTCGCCCAACGAATGTGCCGGACCCACGAAACACGGTCAATCAAAAATTCCGAACG
>CALHIO010000358.1 GCA_938030915.1 uncultured Gemmatimonadota bacterium | reverse complement strand
TTCACCGTTACCACCGAGGCATGCAACGCCTATCTCGCGGCCGGCAACCAACTGCCATCGGACGTCTGGCCCGAGATCGAACACTGCCTGACCACGATCGAAGCGAGTACCGGACGCGTATTCGGAGACGCGGACACACCCCTGCTCCTGTCATGTCGCTCCGGCGCACGTTTCTCGATGCCGGGGATGATGGACACGGTCCTCAACATCGGCCTGAACACCGAAATCACGGAGGCGCTGGCGTCCCGCACCTCTCCGAGCTTCGCCTACGACCTGTATCGACGCCTGCTCCACATGTTCGGCAGTGTGGTGCTCGGCATGCCGGACGAGCCTTTCGAGGAGGCAATGGCCTCCGCGCGCTCGGACGCCGGGGTCGCGTCGGAGGCTCAGCTTCCCTCGAGCTCGTGGATCGCCCTGGTCGAGACCTACCGGTCGATCATTCGAGAGCACGCCGGCCGGGAGGTACCCGACGATCCCCGTGAACAGCTGCGCGAAGCGGTCGAGGCCGTCTTCCGCTCCTGGAACGGCCGTCGCGCCATCGACTACCGAAACGCGGCCGGGATCGACCATAGCCTGGGCACCGCGGTCAACGTCCAGACGATGGTGTTCGGAAATCTGGGAGAGGAGTCGGCCACGGGTGTCTGCATGTCTCGTTCCAGCACGACGGGTGAGCCGGGACTGGAAGGCGACTACCTCGAGCAGGCACAGGGGGAGGACGTCGTTGCGGGCACGAGGCTGACCGAGCCGATCGAGGTACTTTCGGAGCGCATGCCGTCGATCTACGCCGAGCTGAGCGAGATCGCGCAACGCCTGGAGACCCATCACCGGAACATGCAGGACATCGAATTCACGGTGGAGAACGGGACACTGTGGATTCTGCAGACGCGCGACGGAAAGCGCACCGCGGAGGCGGAGGTCCGGATCGCGGTCGATATGGTGGAGGAGGGCCTGATCGACCGTGAAACCGCCTTGCTGCGCGTATCGCCGACTCAGGTCGAGGTCTTCCTCCACCCGCGACTCGACCCCTCGGCGGACGCCGGGCCAGCGCTCGCCACCGGGATCGCCGTCGCCCCGGGCGCCGCCGTCGGCCAGGCCGCCTTCGATGCCGACAGAGCCGAGGAGATGGCCAGAGACGGGAATACCGTCGTCCTGGTGCGTCCCGATACCAAGCCGGACGACGTTCACGGAATGCTTGCCGCCCGCGGGATCGTGACGTCGCGAGGTGGACGTACCAGTCACGCGGCCCTCGTGGCTCGGCAGTTCGGGCGGCCCGCCGTCGTGGGCGCATCCGACCTGGACATCGACCCGGGTGGGCGGATGATGAGGGCAGGAGATCAGACGATAGAAGAAGGAGACTGGTTGTCCATCGACGGCTCCACCGGCCGGATCTGGGGAGGGCGTCTCGAAACCGTGACCCCGGACCTCGAGAATCCGTGGCTGGCAAAGCTGCTGGGCTGGGCGGACGAGACCCGCCGACTCGGTGTCCGCGCCAACGCAGACTACCCAGACGACGCGGAGCTGGCCCGTCGCAATGGAGCAGAAGGGATCGGACTGTGCCGCACCGAGCACATGTTCTTCGAGACCGACCGCCTGCCGCTCGTCCGTAGTATGATCATGGCGGCCGACGACACCGAGCTTGAAGCGGCGCTCGCCGAGCTCCTCCCTCTTCAGAGAGCGGACTTCGAGGGGTTGTTCCGAGCGATGGACGGTCTGCCGGTGATCATCCGGCTCATCGATCCACCGCTGCACGAATTCCTGCCCGACCACGATGAGCTGGTCGGGGACCTGGCGGACCTGAAGGTCCACATCCAGCATCACCAATCGCTGGCGGAGATCGACGAGACACTCGAGCAGATCCGCATCAAGCAGCGCCTCCTCGATCGAGAGGAGACCCTCCACGAGGAGAACCCGATGCTGGGCACGAGGGGTGTTCGCCTGGGCATGGTCCTGCCCGGCCTCGTACGAATGCAGGCACGCGCGATCTTCGAGGCCGCCTGCACCTGCGTAGCAGACGGGGTCGATGTCCGTCCCGAAGTCATGATCCCGCTGGTGAGCCACGTCGCGGAGCTCCGAACCGTCCGTGTGACGGTCGCCGACGAAGCCCAGCAGGTCATGGAGCAGCGTGGTGTCGACGTCGACTATCTCTTCGGCACCATGATTGAAAGTCCACGCGCCGCGCTCACCGCGGGCGAGATCGCGGGTGTCGCCGAGTTCTTCTCGTTCGGCACCAACGACCTGACGCAGACCACCTTCGGAATCTCACGTGACGACGCCGAGCAGGGCTTCCTCGTCCAGTACCTCAGGGACGGCATCCTGTCGACCAACCCGTTCGAAACGATCGATCCGGACGGAGTGGGCGAGCTGATGGCAATCGCGACCGAGCGGGGACGGGCGACCCGGCCGGGCCTGGAGGTCGGGATCTGCGGTGAGCACGGAGGCGACCCCGCGAGCATCGCGCTCTGCGAACGTCTCGGGCTCGACTACGTGTCGTGCTCGCCCTTGCGAATCCCGGTCGCCCGTCTGGCGGCCGCGCAGGCGGTCCTGCGGTCCTAGGGCTTCTTCGCGACGAGCTCGATCTCCACTCGAGCATTCATCGGAAGCGCCGCGACGCCGACCGTCGTCCGGGCCGGAGGCGGAGCGTTGAAGCGCGTCGCATACGCTTCATTCATCTCCGCGAAGTCGTTCATGTCGGTGAGGTAGACGTTGACCTTGACGACGTCATCAGGGCCGAGTCCGCCGTCCGCCAGGACCGCGAACAGGTTGTCGAAACACTGGTGGGTCTGATCCCCTACCCCGCCCTCGCGCAGCGCCCCCGTATCCGGGTCGATCGGCGTCTGACCGGAGCAGAACACGTGCGTACCGTCGTCGATCGCGTGGGAGTACGGCCCGATTGCTGACGCAGTGGGGCTGGAAAGGGCCATGCGAGGCATCAGCAGGATCCTGGGATCAGCGGCGTTCCGCGGTCAGCGGATGATCGCCATGGGCAGAAGGACGACGTATCCGAGGACCAGAAGGATCGGAGCCGCCGTGATCGAGCCCTGGGCCAGTAGCCAGTAACCGGCGGTCAGTGCGGCGATCCCGCCGGCGCCCAGCAGCGCGTTCACCTTCGTAAAGTGCAGTGCGCCGGGTGTATCCTTCGATGAGTTCTTCGACATGGCAGGATGCTAGACAGGGCGGCCGAGCCGGTCAATCGTCCAGGTGAGACGAAAGCTCTTCGCTGGAGATGCCGAGAAGCTCGGCTGCGGATTCCTCGTCTCCGTTCGCTCGATCCAGAACCAGTCGCACATGGCGCCGGATCGCCTGACGCAACGTGAGGTCCTCGCCGGCCGAGGCCCGGCCTTCCAGGATCAGATGATCGGCTCCAATGACCGTACCGCGCGCCACGATCGCGGCGCGCATCAGCGCGTTTTCCAGCTCTCGGACGTTGCCGGGCCACGGATGCGCCTGCAGGCGCGCAAGCGCCTCGTCGGAGATGCGTCGCACATCCCGACCGGTCTCTTCTCGAATCCGTCCCAGAAGAGCAGTAGCAACCAGCTCGATATCGCTGGGACGCTCGCGGAGCGGTGGCACGTCGATCTCGACGACTTTCAATCGGAAGTAGAGATCCTCGCGAAACCGCCCCTCTTCAATGAGATGCTCGATAGGCTGGTGGGTGGCGGCGATGACGCGCGCCTGTGTCGCCCTCGGTTCCTCGCCCCCGACGGGGTAAAAACGACGCTCCTGAAGCACCCGGAGGAGCTTGGTCTGGAAATCCGGACTGGTATCGCCGATCTCATCGAGGAAGATGGTTCCCTTGCCGGCGAGCTCGAAGTACCCCTTGCGGCTTCCCGTCGCACCCGTGAACGCCCCTTTCACGTGACCGAAGAGTTCCGACTCGAGAAGCGTATCCGTCAGTGCCGTACAGTTCACGGCGATGAACGGCTCGTCGGAGGTTGTCGAGTTTTCGTGGATTCCGCGGGCGATGACTTCCTTGCCGGTCCCGGTCTCACCCCGGATGAGTACCGTCGCTCGATTTGCGGCGAGCACCCCGATCGTCTTGTAGATGTCGATCATCCGTGGGTCCCGCCCGATCAGTCGGCTCCGAGGTAGTGCGGCGACAGCCTCGGGCGCGTCAGACGTCTCGACCAGTTCGCGCTCTCGGAAGCAGCGATCGGCGAGCGCCTGGACCGCCTTGGGATCGACCGGCTTCACGAGAAAGTCGAACGCTCCGGACTTCATGGCGGACACCGCAGTCTCCATGTCGTCATGCGCTGTCATGACGACGATTTCGACCCCCTCCATCGACGCGCGAACCCTGTCGAGGAGTTCCAGCCCGGTCATCCCGGACATACGAACATCGGTGACGATCATGCCCGGATCGAACGCTGCGACCCGAGCGAGCGCCTTCTCGGCGCTGTCCGCCGTCTCGACCTCGTATCCGGCGTGGGTCAACCGGGTTTCGAGGACCTCGAGCCCGTCCGTGTCGTCGTCGACGACCATGATCCGGGTGTTCGTCTGTTCGGTCATGATTCTTCTCCTACCGGGTCCACCGAATCTGGATCCCACCACGCCGGGGCGTCGGGAAGCTCACCCGCTCTCAACCTCGCCATTGTCTCCCGATTCCTCCTCTGTCGCCCACGCACCATGAAGAGCAAGACGAGTGCCAGGAGAAGCCAGAAGACGGCGGAGTGACTGAGGACAAAGAGCCAACCGTATCGCTGGCGGACGTGCCGTCTCCAGTCCTCCTCGAACTGTCCCATCGTGACGCCGAAAGTCTCGCGGAACGCGTCATCGAACGAGCGATCAGCCCGCCACCGCTCCAGGAACATCGCGAGGCCTGCCTCTCCACCGGCCTCCAGTACGTAGGTCACGGCGCTCGCAGCAAGCAGGTACGCGGTCCGCGCCTCCTCGCGGTCGGTCGGCCACCGCAGCGTGAGATCCTCCATCTCCGGGGCTCGCCCCAACGCGATCAGGATCCGGAGTCGCCACGCTCCGGCCGCATCGAAGCCACCGGACGCCCATTGTGCGTAGCCCTCGTTGAACCACCGCGGGATCCGAAGATCACCCAGATAACCCGACAGCCCGAGGTGGGCCCACTCGTGTCGAAGAGTCCGAAGTCCCTCACCGTCCACGACACGGACCCCCTCTCCCGTCGGCATGACGAGCGTGTTCCACGCCGGGATGGCCACGCCCGCACGCCACTCCGGCACGACGCCACCCGTTATCTGGTCGAAGGCATTCGGTGAGTGAGCCAGCACGACGTGGGCGCCCTCGGGCATCCCCGGTGGCAAGCCCGGCAACGGTGCAAACGCGTCGATGAGCTCACCCACACGCTGGGCCACCCGCTGATCGGCCTCCGCATGGCGGATCATCGCCCGCGCGGACGCGGTCGTGACGTAAGCCACACCGTCCAGCGTGTCGGGGAGCGGGCGCTCGGTCCCCTGAGCGGCGGCATGTCCCGCGGCACCACTCGTGAACGAGCCGAGCATGATCAGGACATGCACAACCTGACGACGCACCTGGTCGAAGAGCAGATGACCTAATCCGAAGACAGCATCTCCAGGTTGGCCTGAACGGCCTCGTTCGCCGGATTCAGATCGAGGGCCCGTCGCCAGAGAAGCAACGCCACGTCGCGGTCGTCGCTCTTGTATGCGAGCGTACCGAGACGCAGGTACACGTCGTCCCCGAGGCGCGGCGAGAGCTTCACAGCCTTCTCGTACTGCGTCCGTGCTCCTTCGGAGTCGCCGTGAGCCCATGCCTGATCGCCGAGGTTCTTGTGCGCCTGGGGAAGCGGAGGATTGGAGTGGGTCGCCCGCTTGTACAGCGCGGCCGCCGCCTCCATCTCGCCACGCCGCTCGAGCACCTGACCCAGGTTCACCAGGATCGGACCAGAGTCCGGGTAGTGACCAAGCCCCTCTCGACCTACCGCAACGGCGTACTCGAGATCCCCTCCGACGGCGGACGCGAGCACCGTGTATGCGTAGTACTGCGGAGAAGGCTGTTTCAGATCTGCCGACGTGCGGTAGAGTCGAAGAGCGTCGAGAGACGCCGGGACGTCACCGCGCTTGAGGTGAATGATCCCTCTCGCGAGGTGCACGTGGGCGTCCAGCGGCTTGGCGACCAGAGCCCCGTCCAGGACTTGCAGGGCCTCATCGTACCGCCCGAGCATCTCAAGAATGAGCGCGGTATTCCGGTACACCGAGTAGTTGTTGCCCGCGCCGGGCGGCATCGATCCGAAGAAATTGAGCGCCTCTTCGAGACGGCCCCGTCGGAATGCGATCAGGCCCATCATGAAGTTTGCGCGCGCCTGAGTCGGCTCGATCTGGAGCGCCTGTTCGAACTCGCGCCCGGCGTCTTCCATCATGCCCGAGCGGTAGAACGCGACGCCGACGTTCAGATGTTGCTGAAGCGCCTCGTCGCCGCCCGTTTCCTCCGACGTGGACCGCTCACCCGCGCGGGAGACGAAGCCAGCCGAGATGAGACCGTACAACGCCTTGCCGGTCTCGAACTCGACAAGCCCGGCCTCGTCCATGATCTCGGTCACGGTGCGGACCCCGTCGATAAACGGCAGGACCTTCTGCTGATCCTTGGTCAGTTCCACATCTTCGTCGGAGTCGTCAGGGTGCTTGTCCAGCTGGAAGACGATGTCGAAGGACGGGATCTTCTTCTCGACGAGACTCCACTCGTCCACACGCCGAGCCCCCTCCATGAGGAGCGCCTCGGGCGGGACGTTGACCAGATAGGGGCCCTCTTCCTCCGGCATCTGGTCGGTGTCGAAATGGAACGCGCCCTGCGTCCACGCGAAGAGGTGATACACGGCCTCTTCGATCTGCATCTGGATGTACCTCTGGAGCTCTTCCTCGCTGATCGCCTCCTGCTCGACGAGGATTTCACCCAGGCGCCTGTTCTTGTTCTGCTGCTGCTCGGCGGTCGCTTCAGAGAGCGCCTTACGCGTGATGACGTGGTTTCGGACGAGCAGCTCACCGAGCCGGTCGCGTCGGTTCAGGACCGACGCATGGATGACCCGACCCTTCTGGAAGTAGATGTAGCCGAAATTCGACCGGTCGGTCAGGCTCAGGCAGCCCGTCTTCATGCCCATCCCGAGGAGCTGGCAGATGTCGGCCAGGCTGACGTCCTGAAGCGCGCCTTCGATCGCCATCAGTCAAGCTCCTCGATCAGCAGCGCCTCGAACCTCGGCCAGTGGATCACCACGCTCTCCGGTCCCGGGAACCACGCCCCGCCCTTCTGCGTGGCCTCGATGGGGACGGGCTGAGGTTTGCCCGAATCGGCGCCCATCACGTGGTCATCCCCCAGGTCCGGTACGTAGATCGAGTCATCCCCCGATCCGGCAAGGTCGGCCGACTCGATGAGTTCGAATGCTCCGGCCGCGCCGGTCGACAGCTCGAGCACGAGACCACCCTCGAAGCGCGACCGAAGACGATCGTCGATCGCCTCGATGCCGGAGGGCGCGCGGTCCGCCACGAACATCATGCGAGCACCGCGGCGACGAAGTGCCTCGAAGAGATGGAAGAACTCAACCTGTGCCCGCTCGGTCTCCACGAGATCCTGAATCCCGTAAATGAGGAGCAGGTCGGCGGTCCACCAGCGCTCACGCCATGCACCGGCGACTC
>CALHIO010000357.1 GCA_938030915.1 uncultured Gemmatimonadota bacterium | reverse complement strand
GGAATCGCGACCTCCCGGATCCGCGCGGAGGCGCGCTCCAGATTCTTCGGCAGGAGGTGCCGCCCAGCGCGGAGTATGCCGTCCAGGCCCTCTCGGGTCATGAGGGGCTCGGCATAGGCGGAGACCCGCTCGTCGGTCACGATGGCAGGGTCGTAGACCACGGAGCGAAGGATCATTCGGACGAGTCGAGGCGGCCCGACGCCGCGAACGAGCGAGCGACTGAGACGGGGGCGCCTCGAGAGCGCGACCAGGGGAGGGATACGCTGCCGGTAGGCCGGAGACGCGATCATCACGAGGCGTTCGACCGGAGAGGACGAGCGCGTGGAGAGGGCCTGGCACGCGAGAAGTGAAATGCTTCCGCCCAGCGAGTGCCCGATCAGCGTCACACGTTCGAGTTCGAGTCGGTCGATGAGGTCGACGATGAACTCGGCCTGGTCTTCCGGCGCGTAGCGTTCGTCGGCCGGCTTGGGTGCGGCGCCGAAGCCCTTGTAATCCACACACAGGACCCGACCACGTGCGGCGAGACGAGGCGCCCACGACCGCCACGTGTACGAGGAGCCCCCGAAGCCGTGCAGCATCAGCAAGGTCTCATCCGAATGACGGGTCCCGGGAACCTCGGTCACGTGCAGCGGGAGATCGACCGCGAGGGGTCTGCCCTCGATATAGGGCGACGGGTTCAACGATCGAGCCGGACGAGACGGCCCCCACGGGCTGCGAGGCGCTCCGCCATCTCCGGATGACACGTGAAGGCGAAGACCTGTCGATCGGCGGACACCTCGGCGAGCACGGACAGCCCCTGGTCCCGGCGCGTGGCGTCCCAGTTCACGAAGGCCTCGTCGATGAAGAGCGGAAGCCGCTCCCGGTCGCGATCCAGGTGGTCGATGATCGCGAGTCGAAGCGCGAGGTAGGCCTGCTCGAGCGTACCGGTCGAAATCGGTGACGCGAGCGGCACAGGTCGGGGAAGCGCTGGCCCCACCAGGTGGAAGAGGTCTTCGTCGCCGCGCTCGTCGACCAGAAGACGCTCGTATCGGCCGTTCGTGAGTCGGCGAAGATACGCGGAGGCCCGCTGGAGCAGGTCAGGCTGATGCTCGTCCCGGAAACGCCGGTCCGCCTGTCGAACCAGCTGTGCGAGGACCCACTTGCGATCGCGCTCCGAGATCATCCGCGTTTCGGCGTACCGAAGCGACTCGAACTCTCCATCGATGGCGTCGACCGTCTCCTGCTCTCGGAGGTGAGCGACGTCACGTTCGAGCGCGCGCATTCGACCGACGAGCTCTTCGAGGTGTGCCTCGGCTTCTTCGATCCGGATCCGCCGCTCGGTCACCTCGTGCTCGGACACGGTCCAGGCAGCGTCAGAGTCGTCGACATCCGCGATCCTCGCCTTGCGGTCGATCAGGTCCGAATGCGTACGCTCCAGCTCTTCCTCGATCCGGTCGGCGCGTTCGTGTGCATCGAGGCGGCGTTGCGCAGCATCGAGTCCGCCCGGGCCCGTACCCTGGTCGAGGGTGGCGACCTGCGCGATCAGCGAGGTGTGCCGACGTTCGAGGCGGTCTACATCCGCGGCGATCGTCTCGCGCGCACGACGCAGACGCTCCTCTTCGCCCGACGCCTGGTCCGCGGCGTCCCGGCGACTCCGCGCGTCTCGGAGTGCGGCCTCGATCGTGGCCTCGAAGGCAGCGAGGTCCACGGGCTCGGTCATCTCCAGTGCCCCTGCGAGATCGACCGCCTCCGCGTGCCTGCTCTGCAGACGGGCGTTCAGCGTGTCTTTCGATCGCTCTACGCCGTGCCCCCGCGCCCACTGCTCCTGAAGGCGCTCCACCGCCACCACGACCGGAAGACCGACCGGGTCCATGTACTCGGCTCGCACACCGAGGCCGGTGAGCAGGCTGGTAATCTCCGACTCGAGACCGTCGGCGTGGCCGTCCGGCGCTCCCGTTCTTGCCGCATCGGCCGGTTGCGCGCGCGCGAAGAAGAGCGCTCCCGCCAGCAACCCGGCGCCGATCGCCGTGGCGATGGGAGATGGCGTGAGGAGGCCCCAGGCGAGAAGGGCCCCTCCAAGCACGACCGCGCCGCCGGCGATCCAGCGGGGCCACGCCCCTGGTTCGGGCGATGAGCGGTGAGGCCCGGTGCCGTGGCCCACGTGCCGACGCATCCCCTGCAGACGCTCGACACGATCACGAAGCAGATCGGTCGACATCTCCGATACGCGTGAGCGGACGTCGTCGGTCGGCGGGTCGTCGAAGAGTTGCCGCTCGGTCGCTTCTACCTCGACCCGGATGTACTCGGCCTCGGTGGTCAGGTCGTCGAGGCGCGTCGCCAGGCTCCGTGATGAATCCGGGCTGCGTAGAAACGCCTCGACCTCATCCGAACGGCCGAGGAAACGTCGGTCCGCGTCACTGAACGCTTCCATCGTCCTGACGGGTGAAGCCAGATCGTCGTCGACGGCGGACAGCCGGCCGCGCAGCCGGGTGACCTCGTCTTCGAGGGACTCGAGCTGGGATACGAGGTCGTTCGGGAGTCCGTCGAGCTCGGCACGCGGGCCGCCTTCCCGGCGCAGGGCAGCGACACGGTCGAGCTGTCGCTTCAATGGAAGGAGGTCCTGGACACGCTCCACGACGATCCGGTCTCGCTTGAGGTCACGTCGGACGTCGTCGAGTCTCAGTGCGACACTCTCGCGCTCTTCCGTAAGCGCCCGAATGTCTCGATCTCTCGCCATGGCCTCCGAACGACGGGAGCGCAGGACACGCATCTCGTCACGCAGGTCGCGCAGACGCTGGTTCCCCCTCCGGGTCGGCCGCCAGATCTCACCGGCCTCCCGCTCCAGCCGATCGGCTACCTCACGGGCGGACGCCAGGTCCGAGGCTCCCATTGATCCGAGCACGCGGTCCTGAATGCGGCCCCATGTTTCGTCGTCGAGGCCGGCGAGTTCGGCCAGCGTGACCGCGAAGACCTGCCGAAACACGGTGCGCGGGACGTGGCGCACACCTTCGAGTGGCTGGTTCCTCAGGTCGAGCTGGTGCTCCCCGTGAATCAAGGTGCCGGCCGGTGCTGAGCGCAGCCGGCGCTCGACGACGAGGCACTCCGCGTCGGCCGACCGGATGTGGATGCGCCCGCCTGCCTCGTTCGTACCCCACGGGACGTGAGGGTTCGTATCCCTCGAGGCCGGTGAGAAGCCGTACAATGCGGTCGTCAGGAAGGAGAAGAGGGTCGACTTTCCGGCTTCGTTCGGCCCGAGCACGACGACGAGCTGTCCCAGGGGCTCGGCACCTGTGTCGAAGTCGGCGAGCCGTCCGAAGCCATCGACGCGGATGCGTTCGATCTTCATCGGCCTTTTTCGCCCTCGAGAAGTCGCATCGCGAGTTCTCCGTCTGCTTCATCGAGGAGTGATCGAACGTAGGCGGAGATGCTCGCAGGATCGTCCGAGGGAGCGCCCGCGAGTGCCGCCAACTCCACACCTGCCAGAGCGACCTCTCCGTCACGGACGGCTCGGGCGAGACGCAGGACCTCGCCGAGGACGTCCGTGCGCTGTCGATGCTCGTCGAGGTCGAGCGTCGCGTGCACGGCCTCCGTGGAGAGAACGACTTCGAGGGCACCGAGCATGGGTGCGAGTTCGGAGGCGAGCAGGTCCTGATCCTCGGCCGTGCGGAGTTCGGACCAGAGGGGACACGGACCCCGAAGGATGACGCGCGCCATCCACTCCGTGCCGTGTGTGGCAGGGTCGTCCTCGCGTCGGCGGTTCCACTCCGCGAGACACGCGCGTTCCAGATCATCCAGGGAGTGCACGTCATCGAGCCGGTCGACTTCGACGGTGTCCCAGCGGACGGGTGCGAGCGGCCGGAACGCCACGACCGGGGACTCCCGGTCGGACAGATCGACGAGAAGCGCGCCCCGTGCCCCCGTATCGGTATGGCTCTTTCCCTGAAGGCTGCCGGGGTACCAGATCGGCGGGTCGGCCGAGAGTTCCTGGCGAATGTGGACGTGTCCGAGCGCCCAGTAATCGTACCCCGCCGTACAGAGCCAGGTCAGCTCGGACGGGGCATAGGGATGGTGATCCCTGGCCCCGATCGACGAGTGCACCTGCGTGTGCAGAAGGGCGACTTCCGGCAGCTCTCCGGTGGGAACGGGAAGGGCCCGGGACAGGTCCTCGGTGACGCGATCGCGCTCGTGGCCTGCTGCGGTCACGTACCCGACGGGCACACCACCGTGGTCGTGGATGGTGAAGCGTCGTGGCGTGCCGTCTGCTGCGACGCGGACCGTCTTGGGCCACGTGAGGGTGCGGGGACCCGTCGACGGCGCGCCGGGGTCGTGGTTTCCTGTCGCATAGACCACCGTGATGTCGTGGTCTCCCAGACGTTCGGCCTGCTCCAGGAGGAAGCGTTCCGTCTGGAACGAGAGGCGCTCCCCGTCGAATAGATCACCCGCGATCAGGAAGGCGTGCACGTCCTCTCGGATGGCCAGATCGACCGCGTTCCGAAACGCCTCCCGTGAGGCGTCGCGCAGTCGTCGCCGGACCGCCTCGGAACGGCCGGAAAAGGAGGTGTCGAGGTGTACGTCGGCGACGTGCAGGAAGCGCATGGGCCAACTTAGAGGATTGCGGCGACGGGGGGAATTTGTCCGCACCGTCGAGGCACCCTTCCCGGGGGACGATCCATTATGTTTCCGGCCAATCGGTTCTTCCCTACCATTGAGTGACCGACTCCCGCACCCTTTGTCGTGCGTGCCGGGTCCTGCCGGCCGCCGGACGAACTACATGAGCGACACTACGGCGGCGGCTCCCAGCCGGCTCCGCGAGATCTCGCCGACGATCAACGATGTCCGCGACCACCTGAAATCCGGTCCGGATGGGGCGTCGGAACTTCTCCTCGACTTCGCCCAGCTGTTCCTCTCCCGCGCTCCTGACGAGCTCCTGACGAATCGGAGTACGACGGACCTCGCCTCCATGACTCGGGGGGCGTTCCGGTTTCTGGAGAGCTCCCGTCCGTATCGGGTGGACGTATCCGTCGTCAACGCGGACGAGGACGACGAGGAGTGGGACGCTCCCGTCACGTTGATCCAGACCAACGTCAGCGAACGACCGTTCATCATCGATTCGATTCGCGAGTACCTCTCCATGGAGGGGCTCGCCGTGGAGCGGATGGTCTACCCGATCCTCGATGTGGAGCGAGACGAGGAGGGGCGTGTCGTTGCGCTGAACGCTCCGACCGACGGCGGGAGCAAGGAATCGATCGTCCACTGCGAGGTGGAGCGGGTCGGCGATCCTGAACGGCTCGAAAAGCTCCGGTCCGATCTGAGCGAGCGACTTCAGGACGTCGTCCGAGCGACGGACGACTTTCTGCCGATGCTCGGCGCGCTCGATCAGGTCGTCGACACCGTCCGTGGAAACGCCGATGCGTTACCGGATCGGAAAGACGAGTTCGGAGAGATCGAGGCGTTCCTGCACTGGTTGAAGCTCGGGGGCTTCGTCTTCCTCGGGTATCGGGCCTATGACCTCATAGGGGGCGAGAACGGTGCCGAGCGCTCGATCCTCGTCCAGCCGGGTTCGGGACTCGGTCTCCTCCGCAATGAGGGTGAGTCGCGTTTCGCCGAACCGGTGCCGGTTTCGGAGCTCGACCCCGGCATGCGTGAGCTCGCTCTCAAGGGCCCGGTTCTCATCGTCAACAAGACGAATGCCGAATCGACGGTCCATCGTCGGGTCCGGATGGATTACGTCGGCATCAAGAAGCTCGATACGAACGGTCTGGTGGTCGGAGAGCACCGGTTCATCGGTCTGTTCACGTCCAAGGCGTACTCGGAGCCGGCCGCCAATATCCCGCTTCTGCGCGACAAGCTGAGCCGGATTCTGGACGCCGAGGGCGTCCGCGAGGGATCGCACGACTACAAGGAGATCATCACGATCTTCGACTCGCTTCCGAAGGAGGAGCTGTTCCTCTCCTCGTCCGAGGAGTTGCGTGACGATGTCCGTGCGGTACTGACCGCGTACAGCGGCCGGAACGTGCGGGTGGTGTTGCGCCAGGATCCGCTTCGTCGGGGCGTCTCCGTGATGGTCATCCTGCCTCGTGACCGATTCTCCGGCAGCGTTCGCAGGCAGATCGAGCGGGCTCTGGTCGAGCGATACGGGTGTGAGGTCCTCAACTATCATCTGGCGCTGGGCGTAGGCGATCAGGCGCGGCTGCACTTCTACCT
>CALHIO010000356.1 GCA_938030915.1 uncultured Gemmatimonadota bacterium | reverse complement strand
TGGGACCCCGACACCCTCGTCGGCGGGGGCGTCACGGAAGGTGCCGCCGCCGCGGCTGTGCTGATTCTCGCCCTGACCGCCGTGCACTGCATCGGTGTTCGCTGGAGCGGCGGCGTGCAGACGACGCTGGCCACTCTGGTGCTGGCGGCCATCACCCTGTTGTTGCTGGCTGGCTTCTCGAGCGGGAACGGTTCCTGGTCGGGTCTCACCGCCGCAACTGACGCGGAGAGCAACTGGTGGGTGGCGCTGCTGCAGGTCACGTACGCCTATGCCGGATGGAACGCGGCGGCGTACATCGCCGGAGAGGTGGCCCGGCCGAACAGAAATCTTCCCATCGCGATCATCGGTGGCACCACGTTCGTCATCGTGGCGTATCTCCTGCTGAACACGCTCTTCTTCTACGCGGTGCCCGAGGCACGTTGGGAACCGACCATCGCCATCGGGGCCGTCGCCGCAGAGCGTCTCTTCGGCGACACGGGGGCGCTCGTCGTCAGTGGGATGATCGCCCTGGCGATGTTCGGGTCGGTCAGTGCGATGACGGCCGTCGGGCCGCGGATCTACTATGCCATGGCGCGTGACGGCTTCGCACCGCGGGCGCTTTCGCGCACTTCGGCGCGGGGTACGGCTCCTGTGCCCGCGATCATCGCCCAGGGGGTGCTCGCCGCCCTGCTCGCACTCACGGGTGCCTTCGAGTCCTTGCTCATCTACATCGGTTCGTCGCTGCTGCTGTTCAACGCCCTGACCATCGCGACGGTGTTCGTGATTCGCCGGCGTGGTGTGGGTCAGGGTGAGGGTGTGTTCCGAACTCCTCTGCATCCGTTGCCGGCGCTGGTGTTCATCGGCATCACGCTCGCTGCGTGGATCAATGGACTCATCGGGGCCCCCGTACCGACTGGTGCGGCCCTGGCCACGCTGGCGATCGGGGCGTGCGTCTATCTGGCTGGACAGCGGCTGGGCTGGTTCGTTCCTCTTCCTCCGGGACCCTGAAGGGCGGCACTCGAGACGCAAGTTCGCGTCCTCCCGAGGCGTGGAGGCTGCGAGGCGCGATCCGAAGCCCTAGAACGCCAGCAGCTTCGTCACCTTGAGCGTCAGGCCGCGCTCGAGCAGGGGCTCCGAGAAGCCTGACGCCAGACTCCTCCGCTCGGTATAGACCAGGAAAAGATCAGACAGCGGCGAGTGAATCAGATTGATTCTCGCGTTGGAGATCAGTTCTTCGGTCGCGCCGTTGTACTGAACGAAGGCGAGGAAGAAGGCCCGGGTGTTCAACGCGTAACGCAGCCGTGCGCTGTAGATGTCCGCGCTGAAGTTCAGTCCACCCAGGGTCAGGTCGTTCCGCTGACCACCCACCTCCAGGGAGACGTGTTCGTTGGGGCGCACGGTCAGATCGGCGGAGTACGACGTACGTGAACCATCGTAGAAGTCACCCCATTGCACGCTGCCCGAGAGAAAGACCGGCAGGTCGCCTCGCGTGGACAGCCGGATGCTCGGCTCGAGCCACTCGTACGAACCCGTCAGGACCTCCGCGCCGCCGATCCGGGTCGCCTCGAAGAGGCGCTCGTATCGATCACGAATGCGCATGGTGATCTGCCCACCTGCCAGGAGGGAGACCACGGCTCCGGCCTCGAGTCCACGCGTCTCCAGCGCGTCTTCGAGATTCGTGTAGACGTCGACGTCGACGTACGGGTTGATCTCCCGTATCCCCAGCCGGTTGATCTGCGGATGGACGCCGACGGTGGTGAAGTACCGACGTACGGCGGTCCGGTCGATGAAGCCGGTTTCCGGGTTGAATCCCTTCCCGACGTGCTTGAACAGACCGGAGACATTCCAGAACGGATTCCGCCACGCAGTCTGGAGCATCGCCGTATTGGCATCACTGTCCGACTCGGGGTCGTCCGTTCGCGCCCAATACGCAGACATGAGGACGTTCGTAGCGAGCTGGACGTTGGCGTCGACGCCATAAGACCGGTTGTAGCCGGAGGGGTCCGCGCCGCCCGTTTCCTGCCGGTTGATGAACATGCCGCCGATGGTCGTGGGCCCGAAGGTCCCTTTCGCACGGGCGACTGCGAAGTTTTCCGCCGAGTAATCGGACCCGTTCGACAGACCGGAAAAGGACCGGGTCTGCATGTCGAGGAGTCCGATCTCGAAACGGTCTCCGATGCGACCCGTAAGGCGCGCACCGCCGGCGATAGGGAGCGGCTCACGGGTCGCGGAAAGCCCGATCCGACGCGAGTTGAAGAGGCGGAAGTTCCGCGGGCTGCTGCCCGTGCGGTAGTTCCGGATGGCTGTGTCCTGAAACCCGAAGGTGCCCTCGTTCTCCAGGAAGAAGTCCCGGCGCTCGGGGAAGAAGAGAGAGAAGCGGCTGAGGTTCACCTGTTCCTGATCGACCTCGACCTGGCTGAAATCCGTGTTCACCGTGAGGTCGAGTGTCATGCGTGGTGTCAGGCCCCACTTGGCGTCGAGTCCGACGTCGCCGCTCTGCTCTGCCGGTGCGTAACGGGCACCGGTCAGCCGATTGCCCAGTGCGTACGGTTTGATCCAGAGGTTCCGACCGCTCGGCAGGTCCCGGAGCCCCTCCATCGTTCCGGCGAGAGAAAATTTGTAGACGCGATATTGAATCGGGATCGGAGCCCAGAGTGCGTCCTCGTTCCGACGACGGATGCGGCGAGAGAAGTTGATGCCCCACACCTGGTCTCCGACCACCGGATTGAAGCGCATCGTCGAGAACGGGATCGCCATCTCCACGACCCACGTCGAGTCGTTGATCGATGTCCGGACGTCGACGATCCCCTCCCAGGCGGGAGACAGGTCTCGCTGGTCGTTGAACGCCTGCGCGTCCCAGAGGGCGCCTCCGGGGTTCACGGCCCAGAGGAAGCCGTTCTGCCGATCCAGGTAGGTGTCGATCGCGACGCCGAAGATGTCCGAGTTCGGCGTGTCGAAATCCTGCTCGAGCCCGGGGATGGTGAGACTGCCCGTGTCCTCATCGTGCAGGACTGCGCCGACGTAGAGGTTCCGGTCGTCGTACACGATGCGCAGGACGGTCCCCTGCGACGCGGGCATGCCCGGGTCGGGGATCGTCTGGATCCAGGTTCGGGTGTCCGGACGGGCCTTGGCCCACGCCACATCGTCGAGGAGGCCGTCGATCACGATGGGCCCGTCGATGCGGGTCGCGTGGATGACGGGTCGGGGGACGGTGAGGGGGTCGACGGGATATTCGGGGAGCGATGGGGTTGATTGACCGGCAAGAGGTGACATTCCGAGCGGAATCACCAAGAGCGTGCAGGCGAAGCGCCGAATCGTGCTCCACGGCGCGGTTCGAACACGCGGGATTCGAGAGGATGGTGGTGACACGGTCATGACCGTGTGCCTTGATCCCATCACGACTCGGAGGCTCATGCAGCGAGGTCGAGACTGACCACGGGGGTCGGTCGTGGTCATGTTCGAGCCGGTTCAGGTTGGGCGTTTGCATTACCGAGGCGCACGTTGTCGGTCGGTCCGCGATCTGTAAAGCGCGCCGGACCCTCGGTCATTCTGCCCATGAACGGACGTGCCGAAGAAGCGAACCACCCCGGTGCCGCTTCAGTCTCAGGGCGCGCCTACATAATCCGGATAGAGCCGGGGCAGACAGTTTGGACACACCCCGTGACTTACCTGCGTCCCGGTGCGATTCGTGAGATAACCCTCCAGCGACTGCCACGGGCCGTCATCGATCCGCACGTTCTTGCATCCCATACACAGCGGGATGAACTCATCGAGAGCCTTGGCCAACTGCTGCTCGAGTTCGATGTGGCTCGCTTCCGCTTGCCCCCGAACCTTCGCGAAGTGGAACTGCACCACTGCAAATGTGATGAGGAGTTGGAGAGCGGTCGAAAGCTGAGACGCGAGATTGAGAGCCGCCTCGCTGTAGAGAGAGTGGAAAAGGAACGTCGTTTGCAGGACCCCCATGGCAAGGATGACCGAGCCCAAAGTCCGTCTTTGCCGCCAGAGTTCTGTCGCTACGTCTGCTCGGCGGTACATGATCACGGCAGCCGCGATCAGGGCGGCAGCCATGTACCCCGAAGGAACGATCAACGCTGCCGTCGACAGCGGTACGAAACGCCCCGAAGCGGTTTGCGCCACCCAAACGACGACAACCATGAGCGAGCCGATCACCAACCGGCGGGGCATCACTCTGTTTCCGGCCTGCAAAGTTCCCCAAACGACCAGGAAACCTGAGGCGATTGCAGACCCGGGAAGTATCCACAACTGAAACCACGACTCATCCCCGAAGATTGAGC
>CALHIO010000355.1 GCA_938030915.1 uncultured Gemmatimonadota bacterium | reverse complement strand
CGTTACTGCGGGCGAGGCGAGGGTCATCTGTGTTACGGGACACGTTCGGCGCCGGTTCCGCTGAGCAGCTCGATGACGAGCATGCGACCCGTTTCGTGCGCGGGGATTTCCAGGACGATCGGGTCCGACGTGACATCGTCGAGACTGGCATCGACGGTGAGTCGCGTATCGGGCGGGACACCACAGAACTTGAAGAAGCCGGCTCGAGTCGTCGTGATTTCCATCCACTGCCGATCCTGCAGAATCAGGCCTGACGGAAGGCGGAACTCGGTGAATTCGACCCGGACGGTCGCCAGGGGAACGCCCTGACCGTTTCGATCCGCGACGATCCCGGCGAGGCTCACCAGACCGGCAGCGACGTCTTCATCGCGGCATACCTCGAACAGCACGTCTCCGACCGACGGCGTGACGTACTCGAGCCAGCTCATCTCGCCGGAGACGACATCCCGTTCGAGTGGGCCGGGCACGTATCCCATGATCTCGAGCCGTTCGTCCACGAACCGAACCCGATAGCGACCTTCGGGCAGACCGGTGATGCTGTAGCGGCCCTCGGCGTTGGAGTAGACCTCCTGATTCGACCCGACGACACCCACGCGCACCCCGCGCAGCGGCACCCCCACGCTGTCGCGCACGACACCCTCGATCCCGCCCGTTCGAGCCATACGACCGAGTCCACGCCCCCCGGCCTCCTTCACCTCCATCACCTGGCCACCGGTTTGATGATATCGGACGATCTCGGTCGTGCGGGTGCCCTCGAAGTCACGGCTTACACCGACGACGGGCATGCGAATCCACCACTCGGGCACGATCCACGACCCGTCCGGCATCCGCCTGAAATCGACACGGCCTCCGACCTGGGGAGAGCGACGTTCGCGAGCGAGACCAGTGTACCGGTATTCGAGCCACTGCAGCTCGGCCGAGTTGGGATCCAGCCACATCACCCCCTCGATGTCCGGCACCTCGCGATCTTCGGTCGGCTCGAACTCGAGGCCGATGAAGCCCTCGTCGTTACGCTCTCCAGCGAGCCGGAAGCAATGGGTGTCGAGGAATGCGTCGGAGAGGAGGGCCGTCGCATCGGGTGCGTAATAGACGTCCGAGCCCCCGTCGTCCTGCACGAACCCTCCACGCACGAGTTCCTCGGCGGGGCGGCTCTCGAACGGCGTCCGCATGGGCACGCTTCGTCGTCGCCGATCCTCGGTGAGAATCGCGCTGCTGTAGGCATCGATCTCCCGGTCATAGCGAACCGTCTCGTACCGGTAGAGCCCGCGGTTGTCCGTGATCGATGCCGCGGCGAGCGCCTTTCGAGCCTCGTTCCACACGTCGGCGACGATCATGCCTTCGTTCCCTCCCCGGATCTCGCACCGCTCCGAGGCCGAGACGTCGATCCCCTCGAGCACGATCGCGCTGGCCGCCATCCGGATCTCGCGGGACAGCGTTTCCCCCTCACCGACCGAAAACGGCCCGACCTCCGTCGTCGCTCGTCCGATCATCTCGGCTCTCACGCGCCAATCCTCACCGAGCGTCCCGATGAAGAGGGCCCGGCCAAGATCATCGGTCAGAGCGCTTCGATTCAGGGCGCCATCGGATCCGACGAGATGGACGAGCGCTCCGATCAACGGCTGCCCGCTGGCGTCGTCCACGACGCGGGCGACCACGGTCTGAGCGCGCACGGGCAGGACCACCACCGACACCAGCGCAATGGTGACCAGCGCGGTGCGCATCGAGGAGACGAGTCTGCGGACGAACACGATGGGCGCGCTTCGGGGCCTACTGAGCCACCCCACCGCCCGAGAGCGCTTTCACCAGCCGGTAGAGGAATTCCTGCCCCTCGTAGAAGTGCTCGATCAGGATGCGTTCGTTCTGACCGTGGGCGCGGGTGTCGTCCATGTCACCGAAGATGCCGCTCACCCCGTACACCGGGATACCGAGCCGCCGCAGGTAGAGAGCGTCCGTCGCACCCGCCGACATGACCGGTAGCACCTTCACTCCGGGCCACATCTGCTCCGTGATGCGCTCGATCGGACCGAGCACCTCGTCGACCAGCGGTGACGGAGGACTCGGCCTCGCCTGACCCTGCGCGACGACCTCGACGTCGAAGGGCGCGGCGATCTCCTGAAGGGCCGCCTGTACGTCCATGGGGTCCTGCGTCGGGAAGATCCGGCAGTTGACCGTTGCCTCCGCGAGCTGAGGCAGCGCGTTCGGAGCGTGCCCGCCGTTGAGCAGCGTTGCGACGCACGTCGTCCGGAGTCGCGAATTGTATCCGGCCTCCTGCGACAGGATGCGGTCGGCCTCGGCGTCTCCGGGATTCTCCACGATCCGACGCATCGCCTCGCCCATCTCTCCCCCGACGATGTCTGCGGAGCCTGTGAAGAAGGCCTCCGTGACCTCGTGCATCATGACCGGGAAGACATGATCCTGGACTGCGAGCAGTGCGTTCGAGAGGTCGTAGATCGCGTTCTTTCGCACCGGTAGCGAGGAGTGTCCCCCCGGGTTCGTCGCCCTGAAGGTGAACGACTGGTACTTCTTCTCGGCAGCCTGAACGTTGTTGGAGATCTTGCGGCCATCCTTCTCCATGCCGCCGCCGCCCTCGTTCAGCGCGTACGCCGCATCGATCAGATCGCGGTGTTCTTCGAGGAGGAACGCGACGCCATTCCGCGGTCCGCCCTCTTCATCGGCGGTGAGGGCCACGACGATGTCGCGCTCGGGCACGAAACCCTCACGACGCATTCGGATGAAGTTGGCGGTGTAGATCGCGGCTTCGTCCTTGTCGTCGGTCACGCCCCGACCGTAGTAGAAGCCATCACGTTCGGTGAAGGCGAAGGGATTCAGGTTGTCGGACCAGTCCTCCGGAAGCGCTTCCACGACATCGATGTGCGCCAGCAGCAGGATCGGCTTGAGGCTGCTGTCGCGGCCACGGTAGCGAGCGACGAGGTTGCCCTTCGTCGGCGCATCGTCCGGCACGAGCACATGTACGTCCTCCTCCGGGAAGCCGGCCTCCAGGAGGTGCCGGGCAAGCGCTTGTGCGGCCAGCGTGTTGTTCCCACGCTCCGTGTTCGTCGTGTTGATCTCGATGAGCTCGGAGAAAATCTCGCGCGACAGCTCCATGTACTCGTCGGGCGGCATCGTCTGCGCCGAGGCGGGCGACGTCGCCGCGAGTGAGGCCAGGGCGGCGGCGGTACAGAGGGTGCGACGGATCATCATGCTTCGGTCCTGTTCGTGTAACACCGGTCGATCATCGGGCACGCGGCTACCTCTACGGCACCCACGTCATTCGGTTACGCAGCTACCTCTACGGCGCCCACGTCGTGAGTTCATCGGCGTCGCGTCGTAGCTTCGCCTCCGGCACGGCGGCCGGTTCTCCCAGTGCGATCGTGGCGATCACGCGTTCTCCCTCCGCCACGCCGATCGCCTGCCGGGCCTTCGGGTCATCCATCACAGCACCGCTCTTCACATGGCTACCGAGTCCGAGAGCGACGGCCGCGAGGCACAGGTTCTGGACCGCCATGTACGTCGCTGCGTAGTCCTCTTCACGGATCTCGGGATTTTCGTCGAGGGTCATGGCCACGGCGAGCATCGCGGGAAGATCCCGGTGGGTGGCCTCGACCTTATGGATGACGGCGACCTTCGCGTCGGGGTCGTCGACCCGCTTCGCCTTTCGCAGGCCGAGGGCTTTTCCGAAGCCTGCCCTCGCCTCCGGGCCCATGACGTAGAATCGCCACGGCTCGGTCATGCGGTGATTCGGAGCGAGGATCGCGACGGACAGCAACTGCTCGATCTCTTCCCTCGAAATCGGACGATCCGTGAAGGCTTTGATCGAGCGGCGCTCGGATATGGCGTCGAATATGTGCATGGGGTCCAATCTGGCGCGTGGAGTCGGACTGGAAAAGCGAAGCTCGTCCCGGTAGGCTCGGCGCCATGACCGATTCTCACTGGCCTGCCACCTGGGCCCCGTACATGACGTGGTCGAAGCACCACGACAAGGCCGAGTGCGACCTCTCCGGCTCCAATCTGCTCCCGTGCACGCTGGAGGAGTTTCCCGAGGCGCTCGAGGCGATGGCCCTGTACGGGCGAAACGACGACGGATGGCCTCCGCTGGTCGAGGCAATCGCGAAGCGGTACGGCGTCGGCGTCGACCAGGTGACGACCGGCCCGGGCGCCTCCGGCGCGAACTTCCTCGCTCTGGCCGCCCTCCTCCGGCCCGGGGACACCCTGCTCGCCGAGTGGCCGGGCTACGATCCGCACATGGGGGTGGCGCGCTTCCTCGGTGCGAACGTCGTCACCTTCGACCGTGGATGGGGTCGCGGCTTCCGGCTCGACCCCGACGCGGTCGAGGCTGCGCTGACTCCGGAGGTGCGCGCTATCATGCTGACGAACCTCCACAACCCCTCCGGGGCGTACGCGACCCCCGAAGCGCTCGCGCGGGTCGGCGAGCTCGCACGCGGCGTGGGTGCGAAGGTCGTCGTGGACGAGGTGTACCTCGATGCGCTCGAGGGGATCGACCGCTCCCCGGTGGCGACGCGCGACCCGGTCTTCGTCTCGACCAACAGCCTGACGAAGTCCTACGGCCTCGCCGGCGTGCGGGTTGGATGGATGATCGCGGACCCCGACACGACCGAGCGGGCACTGCGCGTGCGCGACGTGGTGGACGGTGTCGGGTCGATCCCGGCGGAAACGATCGGTGCCGTCGCGTTCGAGCATCTCGACCGGCTGCTGGAGCGGGCCCGTGGGGTCCTCGGGCCCGGGTCGGCCCGCTTCCGTGAATTCATGGAGACGAGGCCCGAGCTCGAGTGGGTCGAACCGATCGGTGGCTCGGTGGCGTTCCCGAGACTCCGCGGCGTCGACGATGCAGGGCCGTTCGTGGACTTCGCCGCCGAGCGCTTCGGCGTGGGCCTCACACCCGGGCGGCTCTTCGGTGAGCCGGCGCACTTCCGTGTCTCGGTCGCCGGCGAAGCAGGCATCCTCGAGGACGGACTCCAGCGACTGGGGGCGGCGCTCGACGCGTGGGGGTGACGCGGTACGGACCCGCCGGTACGGGGCCTCAGTTGCCCCCGGGCATGAAGTCCGCCGCACGCCAGAGAGGCTCGCTCTCGTAGTAGGTCCCGTTGCTCATGACTGCGGAGACGCTGCGCAGGTTGCGGATGTCGACGAGCGGATTGCGGTCCAGGATGGCGATGTCGGCTTCCTTCCCGACCTCGAGCGATCCCGTGCGCGCATCCATCCCCATCACCCGGGCCGGCACGATGGTCGCACTTCGCAGGGCATCGAGCGGTGAAAAGCCGGCGAGGTCGTGATACGACTCGATCTCCAGGTAGAGGTTGAAGAGCGGGACCCCGTTGTCGGTGCCGGCGACGATCGGCACACCCGCGCGGTGGAACGCCCCGATCACCTCCATCGCGACCCGGATGTCCTCTGCCATCTGCTCCGCCCGGGTGGTGTCCACGCCACTCAGGAACCGCTTGCCCTCCCACAGCTCGTACGCGATCCGGCCCACGTCGGGCTCCACGGTCTCCAGCGGCGTCCCACGTGGGAGATTTCTCAGGATGTCGAGCGAGATGGTCGGATCGAGCGCGATGTCATGCTCGCTGAGGAATGAGGCGGCCCGTGCGACCCGTGCGGCGCTGATGTCACGGTCGAAGAGATACAGCCCACCCAGGTCCACGACGGATTCCTCGGGATAGAGGACGGACAGGAAGAGGCCGCGGTGATTGAGCTGGTCCATGCCGAGCTCCACCGCGTCGACCGTATTGCCGACGGCCCGCGGCACGTGACCCGTGACCGACATCCCGAGACGGTGCGCTTCATCGGTCAACGCGCGCAGGACGTCCGGCTCGATCGCCGTGTAGATCTTCACCTGCGCATAGCCCTCGTCGTGGTAGCGGGCGACGACCTCGCGCGCCTCGTCGACCGTCCGCGCGCGGATCACCCCGTTGCCGGTGATCCCCGCGCCGTCGGTCATCCCGGCCAGCAGAATTTCCGGCCCCATGGCCCGACCCTCGGCGATGGCGTCGCGGAAGGCGGTGGCGAACTCGAGCTCGTTGCCGAGATCCCGGACGGTCGTGATGCCACCGGCGAGGTAGGTTGGCGCCCACTGGACCTGATTGGCGTGGGCGTGCATGTCCCACAGGCCAGGGATCAACGTCTTGCCGCTCACGTCGATGACCGCAGCGCCGTCCGGGATGCGCACCTCGGACCGCGGGCCGATCTGACGGATCCTGCCGGCCTCGACCAGGACGGTCATGTCGGAGCGGGTTTCGTCGCTCAGGCCGTCGACGACATCGCCTCCCACGAGTGCGGTGATCGCGGCGGGGTCGGCGCGAAGGGTGTTCGTGTACTCGTCGAGGGTCCGCATCTGCTCCTCGACGTGCCCCGCGATGAAGTACGGGAGCGCGTCTTCATACCCGCTCCGGATCGCCTCCCGGAACTGCGTGTTGGAGTAGACCAGCGC
>CALHIO010000354.1 GCA_938030915.1 uncultured Gemmatimonadota bacterium | reverse complement strand
GGTTCGATGAGGACCAGCTCATAAGTATGCGTGCTCCGACCGACTCTCGCAGCGCACGGAGACGTTGAATCGCCTCACCGGCGAGGAGCCTACCGACGACCCTCCGTCCACGGCGGCCCGATCAAGAGCTCGGGGTCGGCGTCAGCTCTCGGTACGAACTTCTGAGTCCGCCCGTACTGATTATCTCCACCATACAGGTTCCCATCGGAGTCGACCGAAAAGGTGTGCACTTCGAGGTAGCCGTCTGGCATCTCCCGTGGGACCTCCCACTCGAAGAGCCGGTTACCGTCGAAATCGAACTTCACGAAACGAAGTGGACCGAGATCCGTGAGCCATACGGCGTCGTCGTTGACGATCAGGTCGAGGGGGAGCGCGAGACCGTCCCAGGTCGCGAGGTGGTCGACGCGAGTGGGATCATCGGTGGTGCGGAAGACATTCACCCGACCGCCCGAGCGATCCAGCGCGAAGATCCGACCACCCGGCCCGACCGCAACGGCGTGGATTCCGTTGAACTGACCCGGCGCGTCCCCCCGCCCCCCGAACTCACCGAGATAGTTGGCGTCCTCGTCGAGAATCAGGACCCTGTGGTTGTCGAGACCATCCGCCACCAGAATCCGCCCGTCCGGGAGGAACGCCACATCCTGGGGCTTCGCGAAGTGCGTTTCGTCGTCACCCGGGACCCCCTTCTCTCCAAGGGTGAAGAGCAAACGCGACCCGTCGTTCGAGAAGACGTGGATCACGTGGAACGTCTCGTTGATCACCCACACCCGACGTTCAGGATCGTACGGACTGATCCGTACCCGGTGGGGACCCGGGCCGTCGGAGTCACGGCACAGGTGATCCCACTGGTCCCACATCTCGAGGACGCGACCATTCCGATCGAGGGTATACAGGCAATGACGCCAGGTACGGCGGTCGACCGCGAACAACACGTTGATCCCGATGGATCCTGCGAAGCCGAGGTATCCCTCGGGCACCGGTGATGGAAGGCGCGCTTCACCCCGCATCGCGACGAAGATCCGGTCTGGCGACTCGGCGAAGACGCCCGAGTTCCCGCCGAACGCATAGCCGACATCTGCAAACGGTTTGTGCCAGCCACGGACCACTTCATAGGGGCTCGGTCCCGTGGGTCCGCGGATTTCTGCCGCCATCTGCCCGGCAACGGGTGCGCCGAACACCCATGACGCGATCGCGGCAGTCAGGAAGACTCGGGCAGGTCGGCGCACGGTGACTCCAGGTCAAGGAACGATCCAGCGGGTGAGACTGGAAGGAGAGTACAGATCCGCACCGACCTTCGAAACGTGCAGAACCAGCCACTGCGAATCACCGCGGGTGCATTTGCGGGCCGGCGCCGGCCGTCACAGCTTCGCGCGCCATGGATCTGCACTCCTACCTCGACCGTATCGGCTTCGTCGGCACGGCCCGCCCCGACCTCGATACGCTGAAGGCCGTCCACCATCGGCATCTTCTCGGCGTTACCTACGAGAACCTCAGCGTTCATCTCGGGGAACGGGTCGGTCTCGACCCAGCGGAGTCGTACGTGAAGATCGTCGAGGGCGGGCGTGGTGGATGGTGCTATGAAATGAACGGCCTGCTCGCCTGGGCCCTCGAGGAGATCGGGTTCGATGTCATGCGGATGGCCGCGGGCGTGCTCCGTTCGATCCGAGGGGATTGGATCATCGGCAATCACCTTGCCCTGGCCGTACATCTCGACGACGGACCCTGGCTTGCCGACGTCGGTTTCGGCGACGGACTCCGCGAGCCGACCCCCCTGCGAGAAGGACCGATCGAGCAATTCGGACTGACGTACCGTCTGCAGTTGCTGGACGACGGGCATTGGCGGCTCCACAACCACGAACACGGGGGAGCCGCGGATTTCGACTTTCGCTTCGAACGCGCTGAGGAGGACCGCCTGGCTGAGCTGTGCACGTGGCTCCAGACCGATCCGGAGTCCTCCTTCGTGCAGACGCTGATCTGCCAGCGGTTCCGGGCCGACCGGATCGAGGTCCTGCGAGGGCGCGTAAGGAGAACCGTGACCACCGGCGGCAAACGGGAGTGGCTCGTCGCAGATGCCGACGAACTCCAGTCCGAGGTGCGCGACACCTTCGAGCTCGACGTCGAGGTGAGGCACCTGTGGCCGGCGGTCGAAGAGCGACACCGCGCCGTCTTCGGAACCTGACCCGAGCGGCGAGGGGGCCCCTGTGCTCGCTCCCCTTCGTGGTTCGTCTCACCCGGTAGAACGTTTCTCGATGACCCGAGCCGGCATGATTCCGTCTACTCGTATCCTTCGGTCGTCCCCTTCGCGGGACGTCGTTGCATCGCTCATGGTGATGCTCTTCGCTGCACCCGGCGCCGATGCTCAGTCCCGAGATGAAGCGTCCGTCCTCGCCGAGCTGAACGCCGCGCAGATGGAGTTCGAGCAGTTCCGCGAGTCGAGGACACCGCTTCTTCGGGGCGAGCCCCTGGGCGGCAGTTGCGACGAGCGCATCGGACGCATGTGCATCTGGTTCGGCGGCGAAGACGAGGATGCCGTGCCCGGCGAACTGCGGGAGGTCGGCCAGGCACGGCAGCAGTTGGTCCGTGAGCTCTCGGATGGCTTCGAAGCGGCTCCCCACCGCTGGATTCTCGGCCAGCTGGTTCACTACGCGGTGGAAAGCGGAAACGAGCGACAGGCGACCGCGATCGCCACAGCGTGCGGGATCGACGAGGGGTGGTGGTGTCATGCGCTGCGCGGATACGCGATGCACGTCGCGAACGACTACGAGGACGCCGAGGCAGCGTTCCGGGAGGCACTCGCCGCGATGCCCGAGGACGAGCGCCGTGCATGGCTCATCCCCACGTACATCGTCTCCGGAGACGCACGGAAGACCTTCGAGGAGGCGCCGAACGAGGACCTCGAGGCGATGTTCGAGCTCTTTTGGCGTCTTTCGGACCCCCTCTTCCTGTACGACGGGAACGATCGGCTGACCGACCACTTCGCACGCTGGGTCGTCGCAATGAATCGGCGAGACGCATGGGACCCGATCGGGCTCGATTGGGCCGAGGACCTCGAGGAGACGCTGATTCGGTACGGACGCAACACCGGGTACGGACGAACGCACGACCCGACAGGCATCGTCGGACGTCAGCGTGGAAGCGAGGGCTTCGGGCGCCCAGGGGGCTTCGGCAACTCTCGACTGAACGACACACGCCGCATGCTCGGCTTCCACCATCCAAAGAGCCGCGGGTACCTCTTTCCGGAGGCGTTCCTCGCATCGCCCAGCGACATACCGCCGGAGAGCTGGATCACGGCCCCTCGGGAGGCCCGTACCTGGCACGCCCCCCTGTACGCACCGGAGGTGCGGGGCCTCGAGACGCAGATTGGCCGCTTCCGGCGCGAATACCAGATGCTCGTCGTCGGAGCCTATCGGCCTACCGTCCCCTCGGCGTCGTCCGGGGAAGGTGTCGTATCCGCGTGGAGCCCCCAGGGCGGGCTCGAGGGGCCTCCCGCCGCTGGACTCTTCCTGATCCCCGAAGACGGTCGAGACCCGCTCTTCGTCAGAGGCCGGGACGCGGAGGGGGTCCTCACAATTCGCGTTCGGCCGGGACGGTACGTAAGTGGCCTCGAGGTCGCCGACCTAGCGGGACGGCAGGCGTGGCGAGCCCGACAGGGCGTCGTCCAGGAGCCACTCCTCGACGGCATGGTCGATGTGTCCGACCTGATGATTCTGAAAAGCGGGGTTCCCCTGCCGGAGACGCTCGACGAAGCGATCCCCAACATCCGCCCCGGAATCCGTCTACGAGCGGGCGAGCGCGTGCCCGTGATCTGGGAGATGTACGGCCTTCGGCTTCAGGAGCCCGTCCAGGTCACACTCGGGTTCAGCGAGGGCCGCCCGGAGTTCATGGGCGACCCGGAAGACTTCATCGAAGAGCTCGAGGCAAGCGAGACGATCGACGTCACCTTCGAGGACCGGGGCCCCGACGTCGTGCAGGCCGTCTTCCGGTCGGTGGAGCTGGAACTGCCGGACCTCGAACCCGGAGAGTACACGCTGCATCTCCGACTCGAGCTGGCCGGACGAACGCCGCTCATCACGAGCCGACCCATTGTAGTGTACTGAGCCGAGGCCGTAGGGTGACCGGCCAGCGGGGGGGCGAGCCCCCCGCCGGCGCGGCCCGAGTCCATCTCCGGCGATGTTCTGCCGGGTCGGTCCCTAGTTCCCCGCGACGTACTTGGTGAACGCGCCACCGGCCCAGTTCAACGAGTTGGGCCCTTCGGCAGCGAAGATGTTGCCGTCTGCGTCGACCGCGACGCCCTCGCCGGCGGTGCCCTGATAGACGCGGCTCTCCCGCTCGAACGGCGGGACGAACGCGACGATCCGATCCTCGTCGACAGGACCGATCCGGACCCCGTTGCGCCAGTTCGGATGATTCGTCGGGCTGGACTCGGAGTCGATCGCGTACACCATCTCGTCCTTGATGAAGATCCCGCTGATTCGGCCGTAGCTGTAGCGTGAGTCGAGGTAGTTCCCGTCCTGATCGTAGATCTCGATACGGTGGTTCCCGCGATCAGCGATCCACAGACGGCCCTGCGAGTCGAAGACGAGTGCGTGAGGGGTGCGGAACTGGCCATGCTCGACGCCGATCTCGCCCCACTCCATAACGAACTCGCCTTCGGGCGTGAACTTCTGAATACGCGCTGTCTGACCGGCTTCACGGCCAGCGTTCATGGCCTGATTCGTGGTCATGCCCTGCCCGTTGTGGCCGTCGGACACGTAGATCGAGCCGTCCGGTCCCGTCACGACGTCGTTGGGCTGGTTGAACTGGCCGGGGGCGTTGCCGGGCTGACCGGCGACCCCGAGCGTCAGCAGTACCTCACCGTCGGGGCTGAACTTCCACACCTGATGCCCACGCGTTCCTTCCCGATTCCCCGCGAAGTCGGCGATCCAGACATTTCCCTCCGCGTCGACATGGATGCCGTGCGGGGTGACCATGAGGTCGGCACCGAAATTGGCCAGTACCTCACCCGTGTTGCGGTCGAACTTGAAGACCGGCGGCACGGGGTTGGTCTCGCAGTTGATCGGCTCGCCGCCGCCGAAGCTTGCCGCCCCGCAGCGCTCGTACGCCCAGACGTGCCCATCGATCGGGTCGATGTCGATTCCGGCGCTGGTGCCCCACTCCCGACCCTCGGGCAGTTCACCCCAGTTCGTGACGACGGTCGGGGTAGGATTGGGAAGCCCTTCACCGGTGATAAGGTTGCCGGCCGACGCCACCGATGAGGAATCTCCGGCGGGCGCGCATGCCGACAGGGCGACGGACGCGAGGAGGGCGGTCGAGAAAAAGGAGTGGTGTGTCGACATCGTATTCTCCTTGAGAGGGGCCGAGCCTTGTATCGAGACCCGTTGCTGCGGGAGGGCGATAACATCGGGAGTGAAGGGTCAGCGCGCCAATGGCACCCGCCTGAGCCCAATCGGACGCGGGGCCTAGATCGACGAGGTCCGCGCCCGAAGTGCTTGCTGCCGCCTACTGCGTGCAGGCCACCTGCCCGGGTGAGCTCGGCATCACCGGGTCGGCAGGCCGCTGAACCGACCCGAAGAAGACCGCGCACCCGAAACCGTCACCGAGCTCCTCGTGCGATGCGATCGCACTCCAGCCCGACGACGACGCGGTAACCTCGATCGCGACGCCCGTGGTGGAGACGAAGGCGAGATCCTCGGGCGACCTGGCGAACTCCGACGAATCCAGATAGTGGAGTAGCTGCTGCTCGGCGACTCGTTCCAGATCACCTCTCATGGCCGCGAGCATGCGATCCGCGCGGTTCTCGGAGAAGCTCGAAACCGCCGTGCCGGACTGAACGCCGAACAACGCGATCATCACGACGAGGCCCGTGACGCACACGGCCTCCATCATGAACTCGGTGAGCAGGAAACGCTTCTTTCGGGCCATTTCGCCGCCGGCAACGATCAGCCGGAATCAGATGTTTCTGTCGAAAAGGGCCGAGATCATGCTACCGAAGTGGCGCGTGGCGCAAGATCCATTGCTCATATCCTGCCCGAACGGTCCGAGCGTGAGGATGGCGAGGCGTCCTGGGCCATCCTGTTCGGCTCAGGCCGTCAGACCGGGACACCACCCCCGGGACCGATCCGCTTCCGAGTACCCGCACGCAGAGTCACCGCGGTACCGAACGCCATGATCTCCACACCCGCCGTTCCCTTCGCGTCACTGCGAGCCCGAGCAAGTGGTGACGTTTCGATTCGGACGTTGATCACGGTGTCATGGCCGTGCGCCCGCGCCTCCTCCTTCATCCGAACGACCGCCTCTCGCCGCGCGCGCTCGAGGAGAGGCTCATACACGCCGATCCGCCCGCCGAAGATGCCCTTGATGCTGGCGGCGACCCGTTTGAAGTAGTCCTGTGAGATCACGACGTTGCCGATGACGAGGTCGCACTCTTCGACCTCCCAGCCCGCTGGCAGATCTTCGACGGTCATGGCGAGGATCTCCCGAGCGCCGCTCTCCAGGCGCAGTAGATCCTGGAAGTGGCGCCGCTCCAGCAGCGTCCCCGTGATCCACGCTCCCACGAGCATGACCGGGGTGATGAGATAGACGCTGAGCTCGATCATTACTCGACCCTCACCGCCGTCCCGTACGCGAACAGTTCTGCAGCACCCTGGGCCACGCTGCTGGTCGCGAACCGAACGTTCACGATGGCGTTGGCTCCCAACTCCTCTGCCTGGTAACTCATCCGACGGATCGCCTCCCCACGCGCCTCCGCCAGCAGTTCGGTGTACCCGCGCAATTCGCCCCCGACGACGTTCTTCAGACCGGCGGCGATGT
>CALHIO010000353.1 GCA_938030915.1 uncultured Gemmatimonadota bacterium | reverse complement strand
ATGCTTCGGACTGACCGAGCCGGATTACGGTTCGAACCCTGCCGGAATGATCACGCGCGCCGAAAAGACCGCGGACGGCTGGAGGCTCAATGGAGCCAAGATGTGGATTACGAACGGCTCCATGGCCGACGTGGCCGTCATCTGGGCTCAGACCGGCGAGCTCGGTGATGTGAAAGGCATCCGGGGCTTCGTGGTCCCGACCGACACGCCCGGATTCAGCGCCAAGGATCAGAAGGGCAAGCTCTCGCTGCTCGCTTCGGACACGAGCGAACTCGTTCTCGAGGACGTCGATCTTCCGGACTCGGCGATGATGCCGGGGACGACAGGTGGACTCAAGCACCCGCTCATGTGCCTGACTCAGGCGCGGTACGGGATCGCGTGGGGTGCCGTCGGGGCCGCGATGGCATGCTTCCACGAGGCGCTCTCCTATTCGAAGGAGCGTGTCATGTTCGATGAGCCCATCGGTGGCAAGCAGATCCAGCAGGCCCGCCTCGCCGATATGCTGACGAAGATCACGCACGGCCAGCTCGTCACGTATCGTCTCGGCCGGATGAAGGACGAGGGTACGATGACGCCTCAGCAGGTGTCTCTCGCCAAGCGCGCGAACTGCGACATGGCGACGGACATCGCCCGCGAGGCTCGTCGTCTGCTCGGTGGGAACGGCATCCTCGTCGAGTACCATTCGATGCGGCATATGGCCAACCTCGAGTCGGTCTACACGTACGAAGGGACGCACGACATCCACTCGCTGATCCTCGGTCAGACGCTGACGGGTCTGAACGCGTTCTGATCCGTGGACGCCAAGGGCGTTCGAGTGAAGCGGGATTGAAGCCGGCGGACCACGACGGGTCCGCCGGCTTTCGTTCGCCTGTGGAAGAGGTGCGCGCTCCTGCATCAGCCGTATCGCCGTCGTCCGGTTCCATTCAAGTTGGTCCATCCACGGGTCAGTACCCGACCCCTCTGGTCATCCGATGACTGTACTGGAGTTCTACCATGCGCCGAATCGCTGCCGCGGGTCTGCTTTGTCTCTGCATCCCCTCCGCGCCCGTCTCGGGCCAGAACACGATGGACGACGTCCAGATCACCACTCAGCAGCTGACCGACGGGGTCTATATGCTGACGGGGCAGGGCGGAAACATCGGTGTCTCGGTCGGTCCGGACGGCGTCTTCGTGATCGATGACCAGTTCGCTCCACTGACGGAAAAGATCCTCGCCGCGATCGCGGCCATCACCTCCGAATCCGTGCGCTTCGTCTTCAACACGCACTGGCACGGGGATCACACGGGGGGCAACGAGAACATGGGTGAAGCCGGCGCCCTGATCGTGGCGCACGATAACGTGCGTGAACGGATGAGTGCGGATCAGGTCCTTCAGCGAATCGGCCGCCCGGTATCGACGACGCCGGCATCGCCCGAGGGCGCCCTGCCCGTCGTCACCTTCACGGATGATGTCTCCTTCCACATCAACGGTGACCGTCTGCACGCGTTCCACGTCGAAAACGCACATACGGACGGCGATGCCATCGTGCACTTCGTCGGGGCGAACGTCGTCCACATGGGCGATACGTTCTTCCGCGACCGCTTTCCGTTCATCGATACGGCGAGTGGAGGGTCGATCGACGGCCTGATCGCCGCGGCGGGTGCTGCACTGGGCGTGATGGACGGGGAGACGCAGATCATCCCCGGCCACGGTCCGCTCTCGTCGCGTGAGGACCTGCGTGCCTACCGTGATGCTCTCAAGGCGATGAGGGATGCGGTGGCCGACCTCATGGCAGAGGGGATGAGCCTGAACCAGATCCAGGCCGCGCGACCCGTACAGGCACAGGCCCGAATGTGGGGTCAGGAGCGCACTGCGGAGGATACGTTCGTGGCCACGATTCACCACGGCCTCGGGGGGCGCTGACGTCCGCCCGCAGGGCATCAGCCACGCCAGCATGCGTAGGGTTACGGATCTTTCCTTGCGTACCGTCCGGAGAATTCCCTACAGATAGGTGCGGCTAGCTTCCCGAACTTGGCCTGCATGAACACACGTCGAAGAATGCGCCTCATGGCGGGCACGAGAGCCCGGTCGGAGATGTGATGCTCGCGACAGGCAGAGGATGGGTACTCGCGACGCTGGTGCTGGCGGCCGCGTCGGTTCTGTCGAGCTGTGTCGACGAGAGGATCGTGTATGAGCAGCGCGAGCTCTTCGAGGAACCGCTCGCCAACGCGGCGAGCTTTCTCGGGTATACCGACCACGCCTCGAAGCTGACCGTGTGTGGCAACTGCCACATCGAGAAGCAGGGTGACTGGGAGACCACGGGTCACTCAGGAGCATGGGCGGACCTTGAGGCGTCGTCCGCCGCGGAAACGTCGTGCGAGGGTTGCCACTCGGTCAGTGAGCGCGGCAATCTCGAGTCCAGTCTGGCGGGGTACAATGCCACGCGGGAGATCCGCTACGAGGACGTGCAGTGCGAGTCATGCCATGGCGCAGGCCTCGACCATGTCACGAACCCGACCGACGCCACGGTGCCGTTGGCGGCCCTGAATGCGGGCGCGGACGCCGTGACTGGCTGCGCGGATTGCCACTCTGGAAGCCATCACGGTTTTGCCGACGAATGGGCGTTGTCACGGCATGGCGACGGTGCGAACCGGCCGCAGTATCGCGAGCGGGAAGGATGCGACGCCTGCCATGGCGGTGAGGGTGCACTGCGAGCGTGGGGGGTCAACACGGAGTACCTGGAAAAAGGGCAGGGCGATGAGATCGGGATCACCTGCGCGGTGTGTCATGATCCACACGGGTCGTCGGGCAACGACGCCCAGCTGCGCTGGCCGGTCGACTCGCGCAACGTAGACGAAAACCTGTGCATGAAGTGCCACCAGCGTCGGGCCGTACCCGACCCGACCAGTTCGCGAGGGCCACATTCGCCCCAGGGGCCGCTCCTGCTTGGTGAAAACGTCGGGTGGATGCCCCCGAATTTCGCGTACGACGACGTGTTGATCCGCGGTACGCACGGGAGTGAGGTCAACACAAAGCTCTGCGCCACATGTCACGTGAACTCCTACGAGGTCACGGATCCGGAATCCGGAGACCATGTCTTCAATGCCACGGGCCACTCGTTCAAGTCGATCCCGTGTGTGGACGCGCAGGGCGTGCCGACCACCGATGACTCGTGCGGGATGAACACGACCGAACGGACCTTCGCCTCGTGCACGACGGCCGGGTGTCACGGCAGCGAGGACGCCGCGTTGTCGGC
>CALHIO010000352.1 GCA_938030915.1 uncultured Gemmatimonadota bacterium | reverse complement strand
GGGCTCGAGGTCCGGGGAGCCCTGCACGGTGTAACCGGCGCCGATGTTGGCGAAGTCCCACGCGAGTTCCTTGAAGGACGGGGCACGGAATCCACGACCGACCAGAGCGCGAAGGCGTAGATCCGAACCGGATATCGTCGTGACCCCAAGCGTGGGAGAGACGGCGTTGCCCCAGCGGTCGTTGAAGGTGCCCCGCACGCCACCGGTCACGGTCGTAGAGCCGAGCGTCCACGCGTCCTGCCCGAAGACTTCGAACTGGTCGTCCGCGGCTTTGTCCTCGAGGATCTTGTCAGGCGACTCGATGGATCGACGCGAACCCTCGATTCCGAGGTCCAACTGGTGCCCACTGAACGATCGTGAATGGAGGACGGTCGCCTTCCAGAGGTCCTCGACTTGTTTTTCCTCGTCATTGCCCGAGATCGGCGCCGTCCCGCGTGCGCGTCGGAAGAGGTGCTCGTACCCCTGGGCGAGGAGGCGCGCCGTCCAGTCGCCGCCGAGACCCGGGATGGTCACTTCTCCCCAGCCGGTCAGACCCTCGTTGTCGTTGAACCCCGAGAAGCCCCCGCCGACGGGCCAGCGCTGCCGTTCCCTCAGGTAGGAGATATCGGCACGGGCCCGGACACCGTCGGAGTCTCCCGCACGGACCGTGGACCGAACGTCCCAGACTCGCGCGAAGGCGTCCGCGGTCCCGTCGAGGCCGGGCACCTGCTGCTGCTGTCGCCAGCTTCCCGTCGCGCGTACGACGACGGGTCCGCCCCCGGAGACGGTGAAGTCACCTTCGTATCGGCCGCCCGAGCCGGACAGGGCGCGGGCTTCGGCCCGAAGGCCCGCTTCGGGAGCCTGCGTAATCACGTTGATCACACCACCGAGAGCATCGGAGCCGTACAGCGTCGAAAGCGGTCCTTTGACGACCTCGACGCGCTGGACTCCGGAGAGCGAGATGCGGCTCAGATCACGGTTCTCCAGCAGAGCGCCGTTGGCGGGCTGGCCGTCGATCAGCACGAGTACACGGGCGTCCCCGATGCCGCGGATCTGGATCGTGGACCCCACCGGCGCCGTCGGCATCGCCTGCAGGCCGGGTAGCTCGTCGAGAAGCTGGTCCGCGGATGCGGCGCCCGAGATCCGAATCTCCTCCGACGTCACCTCCGCGATCGGGATCGCGATCTCGGAGCGACGCCGGCCCCGGGCTCCGGCCGTGATGAGCACGGATTCCAGTTCGAGTGGGTCTGCATCGAGGACGAAGGTCCACGCGAGCGCACTCGCATCCTGGAACGAGAGGAGCAGAGGCCGGAAGCCCAGCGAACGCACCTCGACCCACCCTGGAGCCCGCCAATCGTCGGGGAGCGAAAAGTGCCCACTCAGATCCGTTTCGATCCGCGCTACCGGGTCGGCGTCGGGTCGACCCGGTAGCCAGTAGAGTTCGGCAAACGCGATGCCGGCCCCGGAAAGCGGATCGAGGACCCGCCCGTCCTGGGCCGACAACGGCCCGGTGAGAAGCAGTCCGGCCGCGACAGCGGCCAGAGTGCGAAGCGTCACTGGATCTGCTCGAACCTCAGCGTCGGGAAGCCCGAGTCACCCGTCGCGCTGTAGTAGTCCACGATCTGAACCTTGTAGATCGCCGCATCCACACGAACGAGGAAGACGTTGTGGGTGGGCCAGAGACGCTGGTTGCCCTCGATGTTGTACCAGAAGACTCCACCGGCGCCCTCGATCGTACCGGGAAATGCGCCACTGATGGCGGAGAGGAATCCACCGTACTCCGGCGCATCGTCGGCGTTGGCCAGCGTGTTGAAGTCCTCGGTGGGGTCGAGGGGAAAGGTCCCCGCGCCACAGGCATCATTGAACTCGATCGTGAAGAACGGGCTCAGGGTGACGTCCCAGTCGCAGGCCGTCGGAGCCACTACGGATCCGGAACCGAGATCCACGAAGCCAGGCCCCATCGTGAGGTCGACGACGACGGTGCTGGCGGCCCCCAGCGTCCCTCCGGCGTCCTGATGGCGGTATTCGACCGTGATACTCGACGGCGTCTGGCCGCCCATGACGAGTTCGGAGATCCGGAAAAGCGAGAATCCACCATCCGCCTCCTGCACCTTCCATGCGGCCCCGGGATTCGCCACGAGGTTGTTCGAGAGGAAATCGAAGCGGAACCACGGACCGGTGTCGTCCGGAATCAGCCCGTCTTCCACGAACGTAGCTCCGGAAATGTCAGCCGCCGTCACAGCCTCGAACGCCGCTTCGGCGTCGGCTGGCGTGAACGATACGACGTCCGATTCGGATGCCAACGCGTTGTTCTCGAGGTTTGCACCTGCCACGCTGCCCGGTCCGGCGACGCCACCATTCAGCTTCACTCCGAAGCGTCGGAACGCCATGTCCCAATCGGTTGACGAGGCGGGGTCCGTCACGGAGACGATGGAGCCTCCGTCTGAGAACGTAAAATACTGAAAGGTGATGGCCGACGAGGCATCGATTGTGAGTTGCCCCTCTATGAACTGATCTTCGGGGTTCGTGACCTCGTCCTCGCATGCGACGAGCGCGGAGGACACGAGGGTCAGAACACAGAGACGAACGGTGCGGTTCCACTGCATGAGACGAGCGATCCGGCGAAGGGTTCAGAGTGAACACAGACTGCGACCGAGACGATCGAAGAGACCCACGCTCCGGACAATTCGGTTCTTTACGGGGGTTGGGTCCGTGCATGTACGGAGGGGATTGCGAGAGGCTCCAGGGTGCCCGTAGGGTGCGGAGAGAATCCATCATCAGAGACGCGATATGAGCGAGCATCCGGGCACCGCGGCGAAGGCTGGCACCCTCTTTCTCTGGATCATCACCATTGCGGCAGCGGCAGGCATGGCGCTTGCCGGGGTGACCAAGTTCACGTCGTCGGAGATGTGGACTGGGCTGTTTTCAGGATGGGGGTATCCGGCCGCGTTCGCGTACGTGATCGGCTTTCTCGAGGTCTCCGGAGCGCTGGCCTTCCTCGTACCCCGTTTCGCCACGTACGCCGGGACGCTCATCGCGCTGATCATGAGCGGTGCGGTGATCACGATCCTCGTCCATGATTCCGGCATGCAGCTTTCCATACCGGCGACGAATCTGGTCGTCTTCGCGGCGGTCGCCTTCCTCCGTCGTGATCTGCGTTGGACGCCCGGAGCAGGGTCGCAGGGCTGAGGACGTGCTTCGCTACGTGACGTTGGTCGGTCGCAGTCGGCGGAACGCCATCGTTGCACCCCAACCGACCAATCCGAACCCCGCCACGGATGCGAAGACATGCTGGTGACCGAGGACACCCGGTGACCCGTCGAGGAGCACGCCCATCAGTGGCCCCATGAAGACATCCGGCGTGAACCCAATGAAGGAGACCACCCCGATCGCGCTTCCCGTATGCGCCATCGGAACCGCCCCTTCGGCGAGCAGCGCAAAGTAGACACCGCGCAGCGCGTAGACTCCGACGCTTGTCGTGACGATCGTGGCGATGAGCATCCAGGCAATGCCGGGAAAGAGGAGGCCTGACGCAATGAGGAGGCTCCCCGTGGTCAACAGGGCAAAGCCCCACAGGATCACCCGCGACGAGTCGATTCGATCGGCCAGATACCCGGCTCCGATCGCGGTGACCGCGCGCATCCAGAAGGACAACGTGCCGATCGCACCGGCCTGAACGTCGTCGTACCCGAGCGCGTCCCGGGCGAGGAGCGAGAAGTCGTCCGTCGCCTTGTAGCCCACATACGCACATACGACGATCACCGCATGGAGCCACACGGTCGGCATACGCATGGATACTCGTACGCCGTCCATCGAGACCCGTGGGCGTCCGCGTGCTCCTTCGGTCGGGGCATTCGCGGGGACGACGAGAAAGACCAGCGCCGCGACGAGCAGTGTGACGCCGGTGAAGACCCAGATGACACCGGAGAAGGCCGCTGATCGTTGCTCGAGTGTCGCGACGTCCGGGGCGACCGGAAGGAGCACGGCGAAAACGAGCACGGTCACCGATGCGATGAGCGCGGCAAGCAACCCCCGGCCTCCATCGAGGAGTCCGTACGCCCGGCCCTGGGCGTGATCGCCACCCCACTCCCGCGTCGCACGCAGCATCGCGGACCAGAAGAGCAGGATCGTCGTGCCCCCCCACAACCCCCAGAGCACGTTCATGACGTCGGTCGACGGGATCGTGGTCAGCACCACGCCGCCGAGCCCTGTGGCGACCAGTGCGGTGGCCATGAGAGAGCGGGCCGAATAGCGGTCGGCGAGCGGCCCACCGGCGAAGTACGCGATCATCGCGACCACACCGTACACCGAGAACGCGACGCCGAGCTGGAGGTTGGTGATCTCGAAGACGTCGAGGAATGTCGGGCGGAAGACCCGGGCGAGGACGAAAGGAAGGAGAAAGACCGATTCTCCGGCGGCCATCAACGCGATGATGGTCGTCGTGCGGCGGAGCGTGGAGTGTTCGGAGTCGGTCAGAGCCAAGGTCGCTCGCGTGACGGGGGCGGGCGTGACCAGGGCAGGGGGGTGACGTCGGGATGCATGACGAGCCGCTCTTCCCAGGGGATCCCGTACATGGCCCGGTTCACTGCACGTGAACTCCGGCCCCGCCGCGAAGGACGAACTTCTGGATCTTCCCGGTCGCGGTCTTCGGAAGCTCCTCGACGGCGGTCATCCCCTTCGGAACCTTGAACCCGGCCAGTCGCTCCTTCGCAAAGGCACGTAGCTCCTCGAAGTCGAGGGTTGCGCCCTGGTGCAGGAGACAAAAGGCGTGGGGTGCCTCACCCCATTTCTCGTGTGGTAGCCCGACGACTGCGACCTCCTGGATTGCAGGATGCTCGAGAAGGACACTCTCCACCTCGACGGACGAAATGTTCTCACCTCCGCTGATGATCACGTCTTTGATTCGATCCTGGATCAGCATATAGCCGTCCGGTTCGACGACTGCCGCGTCCCCTGTGTGGAAGAAGCCTCCCTCGAAGGCTTTGGCGGTCGCCTCGGGATCCCTGTAGTAGCCCTTCATCACGACGTTTCCACGAACCACGATCTCGCCGACCGTCTCCCCATCCCAGGGCACGTCATCGCCCGCCTCGTCGACGACGCGCAACTCTCCGGACGTCGCCATCTCGACACCCTGACGCGCCTTGTGCCGGGCGCGCTCCTCGAGGGACAGTGAGGCGTGCTCCGGGCGCATCTCGCAGATGCTGATCAGGGGCGACGTCTCCGTAAGCCCGTAGACGTGCGTGACAGTCCACCCGAGATCGTCTTCGACGCGCCCGATCGTATGAGCGGCAGGTGCGGCGCCCGCGGTGAGGACCCGGACGCCTGTCGGGGCGGTTGCTCTCAGCTCCTCCGGGGCGTTCGCGATCATGATGAGCACGGTCGGAGCCGCACACAGCATGGTAATGCCCTCTTGTGTCG
>CALHIO010000351.1 GCA_938030915.1 uncultured Gemmatimonadota bacterium | reverse complement strand
CGTGGCGACCTTCGTGATCTACCTGGCGACGCCGCTGGGGGCAGGTCTGGAGTACTTCCCGGAGGACATGCCGCCTCCGATGCTCACGATCGAGGTCGAAACGCCGGTCGGTACGCGTGCCTCCGTGACCGACGACATCGTCCAGCGCATCGAGTCTGAGCTCAAGGCGATCTCCGGCCGCGAGGACTGGGAGTCAGTGGTCGCCGTGACGGGTGGAGGTGGAGGTGGCGGCAACCCGATGGGTGGGGGGCCGTCAGGTCCGGAAGGCGGCCGACTGTCGATCTCGCTGGTGGATTTCCAGGACCGTGACGCGGACGCGTTCGCCACGCTGGCGGAGATGCAGGCATCGATCGGGACCGAAATCGCCGGGGCGACGATCACCGTCGACAAGGTCTCCGAGGGGCCACCGGCTGGAGCACCCGTCAGTATCGAGCTCGTGGGGGAAGATCCAGATGAGCTCAAGCGAATTTCCGACGAGATCCTGGACATCATCGAGGCCTCGCCCGTCTTCCTGAAGCTCGCCGGACTCGACAGCGACATGGACGCTGCACGTCCCGAGCTGTCCATCGACGTGGATCGTGAGCGGGCCGCGCTGTACAACCTGAATACGCAGAAAGTCGGAATGGCGGTGCGGGGAGCCATCAACGGCATCGAGGCGGCGAAGTACCGCACCGGGAACGACGAGTACGATATCATCGTCCGTCTGGCGCCGGAGTACCGCGACGAGCTGGAGGGGCTGCGAGAGTTGACGGTGATGGCGGAAGGTGTGCAGGTGCCTCTCGTCGAGGTCGCGTCGTGGAGCGTCGAAGACGGGGCGGGCACGATCCGTCGCAAGGACCGGACCCGCATGGCCACGATCATGTCGAATGTGGCGTCGGGGTACGCCAACAACACGGTCCTCGCGGAGGTGCAGGCGACGCTCGCCGATTACGCCTCGACGTTGCCGCCGGGGTACACCCTTCGATACTCCGGTCAGTCACAGGATCAGGATGAGGCGACCGCGTTCCTGAGCGGCGCGTTCCTGACTGCGCTGATGCTGATCGGCTTCATTCTGATCAGCCAGTTCAACTCGGTGATCAAGCCGATCATCATCCTCACGTCGGTGATCATGTCGACCGCTGGGGTCCTGATCGGGTTGATGCTCTTCCGCATGCCGTTCGGGATCATCAACACCGGCGTCGGGATCATCTCGCTCGCCGGCATCGTGGTGAACAATGCGATCATCCTGATCGATTACATCGACATCCTGCGTGAGCGAGACGGGATGAATCGCCGCGAGGCGCTCGTTCAGGGAGGGAAGACCCGTCTGCGCCCCGTGGTCCTGACAGCGCTCACGACAGCACTGGGTATGGTGCCTCTGGCGATCGGCCTGAATTTCGATTTCTTCGGGCTGTACGGATCACTGAACCCCGAGCTCTACTGGGGTGGGATGCAGGCCGCGTGGTGGGGTCCCATGGCAGTCGCGATCATCGCCGGGATCCTGTTCGCGACCTTCCTGACGCTGATTCTGGTGCCGGTGATGTACTCGCTCGTCGACGACGCCACCGAATTCTTCCGAAGACACTACACGCATCGCGGGGAGTCCGAGATCGTGTCGGCCTCCGACGAGCCCGGCGTGGATGAACCGCTGCGGGGACGTCCTCTCGCACCCGATCCGGTCCTGCCGCAGCCCGAGCCGATCGGAGCTCGTCGTCAGGCGATGGGGCCCAGCGGCCTCATCGATCCACAGCCGGAAGCGAGTTAGCGGCCTCGTCCACGAGCGGGACGCGACGTGACATGAGTGCCAACACGCCCCCGGATCCACGCGAGGCGGTAAACGCCGCGATCCAGAATCTCATGGCGAGCCGTCTGGGGCGAGGGTTCGTACCCCTCGGACTGCTCTTCGCGTGGGGGGTGGGCTCGATGTTCTTCGGTGGAGGAGTGATGCTGCCTGGAGGAGCCGTGGGGGCTGCGGCGGCAATGCTCGCGTACGGGCTGCGCATCGTGCAGCGTGCCTTCGGCCGACCGGACCGCCTGTGGATGACCCTGGCGTCGGTAGGCAGTGTCATACCGCCGCTCTTCAGCGTGTACGTCCTGGGATGGCTCGGCCTTCGCGGCTTCACGATGGGGTTCGGGCTTTCCACATTTGCATCCGCGACCTTGAGCACGGCACTCGGTGTATGGTCTCTCCAGAGTTGGATGAAGGTGGTCGAGATCGAGCGGCTGGCACGGATCATGACCTTGAATCTCGACGGAGAAGGAGGACCAGCTTGAGCCGAACGACGATGAACCTCGCGGCGGGTGCCGCGGCGCTCATGATTCTGACCACGCCGGCCGCGACCGAGGGGCAGCGGGCGCGACAGGGTATGGTCAGCATGGAGGATGCGCGGCTCTTCTACGAGGTGATCGGAGAGGGGGAGCCCATCATCGTCGTGCACGGAGGGCCAGGTCTGGATCACGCGTACCTCCAGCCGGGACTCGATGCCCTGGCCACGCGACATACGCTCGTCTACTACGACCAGCGCGGAACGGGTCGATCCGGGGCATCACTGGACTCGGAGACGATCAACATCGACACCTTCGTCGAAGACATCGAGGCGCTTCGTCAGACTCTGGGGTTCGAGCGGGTGAGCGTCATGGGACACTCCTTCGGCAGTCTGATCGCCATGGAGTATGCGTTTCGACATCCCGAGGCGCTGCGAGCCCTGATCCTCATGAATCCGGTCGAACCCGGGTCCCGGTACCGCGCACAGACCGGCGAGCGGCAACGCGCCCGGCAGACGGTCGAAGATCGCGAGGAGCTCAGCGCGCTGACCCAGAGCGAAGCCTTTGAGGCCCGCGACGCTGCGACGCTCAGCCAGATCTACCGCGTTTCGTTTCGGCAGGTGTTGAAGGATCGTGATCGGGTCTCCGAACTTGATCTGGATTTGCAGAGCTCCACCGCCCGGAACGGGCAGGACGTGGCGGCGCTGCTGGGCGGAAGCCTCGGTGAGGTGGATTGGTGGGCTCGGATACCGGAGATCCAGTCGCCGACGCTGATTCTGCACGGTCGGTACGATGCGCCCCCGATCGATATGTCGCGGGAGCTGGCCGAGGCATTCGCGGTTGGCACGCTCGAAGTACTCGATGCGGGGCACTTCCCGTACATGGAAGACCGCGAGGGGCTGCTTTCGGCTGTCTCGG
>CALHIO010000350.1 GCA_938030915.1 uncultured Gemmatimonadota bacterium | reverse complement strand
AGGGCGAGAGAATCCCGTTCGAGCATGACCGCGCCGTCATGATGCATGGCGACGTCGACCTCGATCGGTTGTGAGAGGGTGACGATCACGTCGTCAGCCTCGTGGACGACCCGCTGATCGTAGATACGAATCCGATCGGGAGGGCGCCGGTAATGGATGGCGACGCGCGGAGCCGAGTTCATGAACCGGAGTCGACCTCGGGTCGCGTTTCGGTCGGTGACACGGGTTCCGAGACCGGGACCACCTCGACGAAGATGTCCATCACGCCCCCACAGACTGCGGGACTCCACGTGGTGAAGTCTTCGGTGAGGTCGACCCGGACACGCTCGGCCATGCCAGTCTCGAGCACCCGATATGCGGATTCGATGACCTCCGCCTCCCCGCAGCCGCCACCCACGGTACCGGTCAGTCCGGCTGCAGGATCGACGAGCATCCGGGCTCCGACCTTTCTCGGCGTCGAGCCTCGAGTGCCCACGATGGTGGCGAGCGCACACGAGCGACCGGCGTCGCGGGCCGCGGCGAGCGCGTCGACCAGGGTCTTGTCGTCTTCGTGGGTCATGTGTCCGTATCGGAGTCCTTGAAGAAGCGTTCCGCGACGCGCTCGACACCCTTGAGCGGTACACCCGTGCCACCACGGTCCAGCATGACGAGCTCCGCCGCAACGGACACGGCGATTTCCTCCGGTGTCTCCGCCCCGATGTCGAGTCCGACTGGTGCGTGGATCCGCTCGAGGAGCGCGCGGTCGACTCCGTCCTCGAGGAGCTGAACGTACGTTGCCCTCACGCGCCTGCGACTCCCGATCATCCCGATATACGCAGGTGCTGGATCGGCCCGAAGCGCGCGCACGAGGCACTCGTAATCGTATTTGTGCCCACGGGTGACGAGGAGCAGGAATGAGCGCTCATGGAGAACGACGTCCGCGAAGGGATCGGAGAAGTCGGCCCGGATCAGCCGTTCCGCATCGGGGAACCGCTCGCGGGTCGCGAAGTCCGGTCGGTCGTCGAGTACGGTGACCCGGTAACCGAGCAGGGCCCCCATGTGGGCCATCGGCTGTGCGACGTGCCCCGCTCCGACGACGATGAGCTCCCGGATCGGTCGACGCACGTCCGCGTACAGCTCGACCTGACCATCCGGGACCTCCATCACACGAATCCCGTCTCGTGCTCGACTGTCGTCGAGTGCCGCGTTCAGATGCTGGACCGCCACGGCGTCGAGCGTGAAGTCTCCAAGGGAGCCATGGGTCCGGGTGCCATGTGCAGGGTGTCGAACGACGGCCAAACGGGCTCCGACATGCGTCGGAACCGAGCCGGAGACGCCGACGACCGTACCCGCCGCGGCGCTGCCTCCCTCAGCGGACGTGCCGAGGAGGAGCTCGGAGGCTTCCGTGGCCCCCAGGGCGGGGGTACCGCTTCTGTCGTCGGCGGTCATGCGGGTCCCCGCGGCGCGGATCCCGGTGGTTGATCGCTGTACGGGGCCCGCCCGGATCTCACGGCCTCGTAGTCGGACGGCGTGTCGATGTCCGTGACGACTCGTGGGTCCCGAACGGTCGTGATGGCTGCGTCCGCGAGGTGCCGGTGCACGACGCTTCGTGCACCCCCGTCGAGTTCGGGATCCGCCAGCTCTGCGAAGAGAGCACGGCTGAAGACGGCGGGGTGGCCACGCTTTTCGCGCCGCACACCATCCATGAAGTACTCGTGGACGGGCAGGGCGAGGTCGACCGATTGTGTGGACATGCTCGTTCGGAGATGGCGGACGATGTCTCCCTCCACGAGCGGGTAATCGACTGGAAGCCATGCGATGGCATCCACGTCCTCATGGAGCTGTTCGATCGCGAGCCGCATGGACGTGATCGGTCCCTCGCCCGGCGCAGGGTTCACGACCACTCGCGCTCCAGTGTCGTGCGCAGCGGACATGACGGCAGCGTCATCCGGAGGAACGACGACGATGACGTCGACACAGCCACCGTCACGAAGTGCGTCGACGACCCGCTGGACGAACGTCCGCCCATCCAGTTGCATTGCGGCCTTGGCCCTTCCCATGCGCCGGGATGCCCCCGATGCGGGCACGACGCCGACGGTCCTCAGATCGGGGAGCACGACCATCGACTCACCCGCGCCCGTGGCGGACGAGTCCACGCACCGATCTCACCCGCGAGCGCCGGGGAAGGCGGTGTAGAGCGTGCGGTCCTCGGATGCCAGCTGCACCAGCGTCGGCGCGGGGGCGAATCGGGGTCCGAACTCATCGGAGAGTTGTTCGAGTCGATCCACGATGCCGCGTGGATGGAGGGTATCGGCGAAGCGGAGAAGGCCTCCCCTGAACGGCGGAAAGCCTGTCCCCATGATCATCGCGAGATCCACGTCGGCGGCGGATGCCGCGATCCCGTCACCGAGAATCCGCGCCGCCTCGTTGATCATGGCCAGGACCAGGCGTCTGCGAATCACGCGCTCACCTGCCTCACCCGCGAGCAGGCCTCCCCGACCCGAGCTTGGGGTAGGTACCGACGGCAGCTCGGCGTAGATCGACTCGTCGACCCCCTTTTCCCTGCCACCCTCGTACCGGTAGAAGCCGAGGCCACCCTTCTTCCCCAGTCGCCCGGTGCGACCCAGCTCCAGAAGTGCGGGTGCGGGCGTGAGCCGTTCGCCTAGCGCCTTGTGGAGCGATTCCCCCGCGTGCCCGGAGACGTCGATTCCGACCTCGTCGACCAGTCGCAGTGGCCCCATGGGCATGCCGAAACGCTTTGCGACCCGGTCGATCGTCTCGATCGATGCGCCATCGGAGAGCAGGAAGCCTGATTCGTTCAGGTAGGGGCCGAGGATCCGGTTCACGAGGAAGCCGGGCCCATCGCCGACGACGACCGGGACCTTCCCGAGATCCAGAGAGAGCTTGTAGATGGTCGCCACGGCCTCGTCGGACGTACCGGGCGCACGGATCACCTCGACCAGAGGCATGCGGTGCACGGGATTGAAGAAGTGCATCCCACAGAAGCGTTCCGGTCGGGACAGTGCGCTCGCCATCTCCTCGACCGACAGGGACGACGTGTTCGTGGCGATGATGCAGTCCGCAGAGACGTGGCCCTCGAGCTCCGCGAGGACCGACTTCTTCACCGCCATCTTCTCGACGATGGCCTCCACGATGACGTCCGAGCCGGACAGCCCGTGGTAGTCGATGCCGCCGGCGATCCGATCCATCGCCTGAGCCGCCTCACGCTTTGTCATGCGGCGGCGTGCTACCGCCTTGTCGAAGAGCCCACGCGCGTGCTGAAGGCCTCCCGTGACCGCGTCGTGCTGGATGTCCTTCATCCACGACTCGATGCCACGTGCCGCTGCGAGTTGAGCGATACCCCCACCCATGACACCGGCCCCGAGAACGCCCACCTTGGCGACCGCTCGAGGCGCTGCGGTCGCGGTTGCGGGCAGGCCCGTGCCCTTCCGTGATGCCTCGCGCATGTGGAAGACGTGCACGAGGTTCTTGCACACCGGACCGACCAGCAGCACCGCCGCTTCCCTGGCTTCGGCCGCGAGACTTTCGTCGACCGGCTTGCCCAGCGTCTGAGCGAGGACGTCGAGGATGGCCAGAGGAGCCGGATAATGGCCCCCGGTCTGCGCGAGCACCTTCTTGCGTGCGGTTCGAAGGACCATGGCTCGTCCCGGCGGCGTGCCGTCCAGGGCTCGCTGAACGAAGGATCGACGACGGGTGCGCGGTGCGCCCTTTTCGCCCACGAGTCCGAGGGCGAAGGCCCGGACCGCGTCGGGAAAGATGGGTGCGGGGACCACCGCTGAGGCGAGGCCGATCCGCTTCGCCTTCGATGGTCGCACCTTCTTCCCGGTGAGGAGCATGTCGAGTGCGGCCTGCAAGCCGATGAGGCGAGGCAGGCGCGTGGTGCCGCCCCAGGCGGGAAGGATCCCGAGCTGCACTTCGGGGAGGCTCAGGGTCGTGCGATTAGAGTCCGAGAGGACCCGGTGGTCGCACGCCAGTGCCAACTCCACGCCGCCGCCCACGCAGACGCCATGCACCGCGGCCACCGTGGGAACGGGCAACGTCGTGATGTTCGAAAAGATCGCCTGGCCCATTTGGATCTGGGCTTCAGCAAGGGCCGGATCTTCCGTTCGGCCGATCACGTCGATGTCGGCGCCCGCGATGAACGACGCCGACTTGCCACGGATCACGACAGCCCGGACACGCGCCTCCTGGGCAGCCACCCGTGCCTCGTCGATCACGTCCGCGAAGCGTGTCATGACAGCCTCCGAGAGCACGTTCATGGACCGGTCGGGGTCGTCGAACGTGATCCATCCGATCGCATCGTCGTCGATCTCGAAGGTTGGACTGGGGGTGGCGGTCATGTCTGCGAAGGGGGAGTCGTCAGGGAGTGTGCTGGCGCGGCCCGCGGAAGGATGCCGGACCCTTCGAAGGATATCGAACGGGGGCCCAAAGGAAAGCCGCCCGGACGCGGTGTGCGCCCGGGCGGCCCGTGGAACGTTTGAACGTCGGCCCGTAGCGGGCGTCCGATCAGAGCTTCACACGCTCCTGCGCGTTCGAGCGAGTCAGCGAAACCGTCAGCGGCTCGCCACCCTCGACCGTGATCGGGATATTCCAGTAGAGCTCGGTATACGCCTGCTCGTAGCGAGCGTAGACCCAGTACTGGCCCGGCTTGACCATGAGGCCACCACGCGCGATGCCATTGGCGTCCGTGGTGTCCATCACCCAGTCGAGGCCGAGCGCGCGCTGCTTCTCGGTGAATACCGTCCCGATGTCGGCGAACGCGTCGTCGGCCCAGTTGTCCTGAAGCACACGGACCGAGTCCGACGCGCGGATCGTGCCCTGCTGAAGAGCGTCGAATGCAGTGAACGTCCGCTCCTGCTCCCGCTCGGCGGCGGAGAGTTGACCATCCCACTCGTTGAACTCGCGGAAGAGGACGACGTAGTCGCCGGAGCCACGGTTCAGGGTCTCGAGGACCTCACTGAGGGTCTGCAACGTGTCGCGGATCGTCGCCCACCGTCGCGTCGCGGCGTCCCACTCCGCCTGAGCGGCCTGAACCTCGGCACGACGCTCTATCAGCTCGGCGGGAATCTCGGGCTCGGGCGTTCCGTAGGCGGTCGTGATGGAATCGAAGACGACGTCACGATCGAAGGGAATCAGCTGAACCTCCACATCCGAGAGGAGGATCTGCATCGTGCCTTCGCCGTCGGGGTTCGGAACGTCGAGCTCCATCGTCACCACGACCTCGGCCGGACCGCAGGCGGCTGCGGTAAGGAGGAGGCTGAGGGCGAGCGGGAGGGTCCTTCTCATGGAAATGTCTCCGTCGGTCGTCGAAACTTGGATCTTGAAGCCCTCGAAGCTAGTGGCCGCAAAATGGCCAATCAACCTCGCAGGAGCGTTACGATCTTCGATGATTTCTTTGACGCCTCATACGTGCCCGGCGTCGATCAGTTGCGGATGTACTCGGGGAGGATGAAGTCGGACGGGTCCTGAGCTACGCCGTTCACCTTCACCTCGTAGTGAAGGTTCGGCGCGGTGGTGATGCCCGTGCTCCCCACCTGCGCGATCACCTCACCCCGGGTCACTTCGTCACCGACCTGCGCGATCAGCTTCGAAGCGTGCCCATACAACGTCGTGAAGCCGAAGCCGTGGTCGATCTCGACGGTGAGGCCGTACCCGACGATCCACCCTGAGCGGATGACCCGTCCCTTGGCCGCGGCGGTGATCGGAGTCCCCGTCGGGGCCGACACGTCGATCCCCTCGTGCGGGAGAGGGCGGTTGTGCACCGGGTGCATGCGCGACTGGGAAAAGCGACTGCTGAGCCACCCTTCGGTCGGAAGGATCGACGGCGTGGATTCGAGAAGCTCACGATGGTTCCGGACCGAGTCAGTCGCTTCCGCGAGGCTCTCGGAGAGCAGGCGCGCGCGACGTTCCAGGGCGCTAAGGTCGTACCCGGTCGCGTGGATCCTCTTGGTCGTGAGAGAATCGGTCGCCCAGAGTGACGATGATTGAGGAACCCCGAGGCCCGGACCCCCGACACCCGCCTGCAGAACCTCGGGATCGATGATCTCGAGTCCCGCGAGATTCCGGAAATGGGCGTCGTTCTCGGCGACGCGGTCGAGCGAACGTTCCAGGTCGGTGATTCTGGCCTGGAACTGAGCGAGTTCGGACTCGAGGGCGTCATTCCGAACCTCGAGGCTCCGCGTCTGCGCACGGTTGAACGAACCCAGCGCGATCATGGCGGCGCTCGCAACGACCATCGTGGACGCGACGACGCCTGCGCCGGCCATCAACTTCAGCGAGCGCCAGGATATTGAGTATTGCTGGACCGGGTCGTCCTGCCCTCGCATGACGAGGAAGGTCCACCTGTCTCCGGCCATAGGACCGCCTGTGGTTCCGTGAAGGTGCTTCGGTGGTACGCTCAGGGGGGGAGTGTGAGCCGAGGAGATTCAGGCTCAGCCAATAAAGCTACGGGCCGCCGAAAAGAGCAGTCAAGCAGCGACACCCAAATGAAGACGCGACCGGAGTCGCACCGGGTCGGGGCCCATCAGGCCTCCGAATCGGCCCACGTGGGATCCACTCGGGGAAAGAGGGGGTTGCCCGGGGTGACCGAGCGTCCGGCCATCCTCGCTGCGATGGCCTCGTCGAGGGTCGGTACGCCGTCGAGGCCGAGACGGTCCGCCAGGACCCCCATCTTCTCCGGCGCAACAGGCTGGAACAGCGCGCACAGGACGACCAGAACCTGAGCCAGCGTCGACAGCGTCTCGTCCAGCTCCGCCGCCTGCGCAGGATCCTTGGCCTGAGCCCAGGGCTGACGCTCTTCCACGTAGACGTTCGCGGCGCGGGCCAGGTCCATCGCCGAGGCAAAGGCCTCGTGTACCTTCAGTCGCGCGATCGACGCCCGAGCTTCCGAAAGCGCCTCGTGCGCGTGCGGCTCCAGTCCATTCGACGCGCCATCCGGCACGACCCCGTTCCGGTACTTCACGATCATCGAGATCGCACGGCTGGCGAGATTGCCGAGTACGTTGGCGAGTTCATCGTAGCGCGTGAGGAAGCGCTCGGGCGTGTAGGACGCGTCTCCACCCGTGGGCATCTCACGCATGAGGTACCAGCGAACTGCGTCCGTCCCGAATGTCTCGCGCAGGGCGAGTGGGTCCACAACGTTCCCGAGTGATTTGGACATCTTCGTATCCCCCACGACCCACCAGCCGTGGGCGAGGATCTGCCTCGGCACGGGAAGGCCGACGCCCATGAGGAGGGTGGGCCAGTACACCGAGTGCGTGGTGAGGATGTCCTTTCCGACGAGGTGCATGTCTGCCGGCCACCACGAGCCGGTCACGTCGTCGAAGCCCTGCTCCCCGTCCGGCTTCGACGGGTCGATCGCCCCCGAGGCCGTGAGGTAGTTGATCAGGGCGTCGACCCAGACGTAGGCCACGTGGTCCGTGTCGAACGGCAGGTCGATGCCCCACGACAGCCGTGACTTCGGACGCGAGATCGAGAGATCGCCGAGCGGTTGCCGAAGGAAGCCCAGGATTTCGTTCCTCCTGACCTCGGGAACGATCCACTCCGGATTGTCCTCGATCTGCTTGATGAGGTCGTCCTGCCACTCGCTCATCTTGAAGAAGTAGTTCTTCTCCTCGACGTAGGTGACCTCACGCCCGCAGATCTGACAGCGCCGATCTTCACCGATGTCCTTTTCGGTCCAGTACCGCTCGTCGGAGACACAGTACCAGCCCGAGTAGGTGCCTTGGTAGATCTGGTCGCGGTCCCAGAGGCGTTTCAGAAAGGCGGAGACGACCGCTTTGTGCTCGTCCTCCGTCGTCCGTATGAAGCGGTCGTAGGAGATGCCCAGCGTCTTCCACGCTTCTTCGAAGCGCTCGGCCATGAGATCGCACAACTCGATCGGCTCGACGCCTCGCTTCTCCGCTTCGTCCTGGATCTTCTGGCCATGCTCGTCCGTGCCGGTCAGGAAGAGGACGTCCCTTCCGTCCTGACGGTGGAAGCGCGCGAGGACGTCCGTGAGAATCGTCGTGTACGCGTGGCCGATATGGGGCTCTCCCGACGCATAGTAGATCGGGGTGGTGAAGAACCGTCGGTCCGTGCCGCTCAACTGCTGCTCCCGTCCTGCTGGTGTCGGCGCGCCACCGGCGAGCCGACTTCCTGTTTCAGATCGTCCAGCGAAACCGTGCGCCGTTCCCCTTCCTGACTCCTCAACGTCACCAGATCGTGCCAGATGTCGACCCCGACGACGCGCTCCTCACCGACTGAAGTTCGGATGGTTCGCCCTTCGCGCGGGAAGCGTCGGCGCGCCTCGACGTACGTCTTGTGTTCGTACATGAGACAGCACATCAGCCGTCCACAGCACCCCGAAATCTGCGCGGGGTTCAGAGACAGCTTCTGGTCCTTCGCCAACTGCAGGGAGACCGGCTTCAGCTCGGGAAGCCAGGTCGAGCAGCACAACTCACGACCACATCGGCCGACGCCGCCGAGCAGCGCTGCTTCGTCTCGCACGCCAATCTGTTTGAGCTCGATCCGGGCCCGGAAGGTCCGCGCGAGATCCCTCACCAGCTGACGGAAATCGACCCGTTTCTCCGCGGTGAAATAGATGATCAGCTTGTTGCGGTCGAACTGCCACTCGGCTTCGGTCACCTTCATCTTGAGACCGTGCTTCGTGACGAGCTTCCGGGTTTCCGAGCGCACGCGATCTTCGTCGCTCCGCAGCGCCGACCAGCGGTCGACTTCCTCCGTCCGCGCCAGTCGCACCACGGAGTGCTCGGGGGTGGGTGTCGCGCATCCCCCATTCGAAGACGAGCACTTCCGTTCGGCGATCGCACCCACGGCAGAGACCTCTCCGAGGTCCTCCCCACGGTCGGCCTGCACGATCACGTGCTGACCGGGGCGCAGGTCGATCCCACGGTAGGCGTAATACGCCTTGCGTGTCCCCTTGAATCGGATCTCGGCGAAGCCGGCCACGGTCGGCCGCGCCTCAGCCGTCGCGCCAGGCGCCGATGGCCTCGTACTTGGCCCAGCGCTGTGCCCGAAGCTTCTTGACCGTCAGCTTTTCCAGCTCGGCCACCGTTCGGTCGAGTGCGTCCCGGAGCGAGTCGGCGGCGGCATCCCAATCTTCATGCGCACCGCCTTGGGGCTCGGACACGATCTCGTCGCAGACTCCGATCTTGTGGAGGTCTTTCGCGGTGAGCTTGAGGGCGTTGGCGGCTTTCTCCTTGTGCTCGGCGGAGCGCCAGAGGATCGCTGCGCAGCCTTCCGGGGAGATCACGGAGTAGATCGAGTGCTCGAGCATCAGGATCCTGTCGGTTACGCCGATCCCGAGCGCACCCCCGGACATCCCTTCACCGATCACGGCAGAGACGATGGGTACCTTGAGCCGGGACATCTCGCGCAGGTTCAGGGCGATGGCTTCACCGATGCCTCGTTCTTCCGAGCCGAGACCGGGATAGGCTCCGGGCGTGTCGATGAAGCTGATGACGGTCCGCCCGAACTTCTCGGCCTGATGCATCAGACGAAGTGCCTTCCGGTACCCCTCCGGATGCGGCATGCCGAAGTTGCGCCGGAGATTCTCCTTCATGTCCCGACCCTTCTGCTGGCCGATGACCATGACCGACCGCCCGCCTAACCGGGCCCAGCCACCGACAATCGCCTCGTCATCGCGGTAGCCGCGGTCGCCGTGCAACTCCACCCAGTCGGTGAAGATCCGTTCGACGTAATCGAGCGTGTAGGGGCGCTGAGGATGACGCGCGACCTGAACCTGCTCCATCGGAGTCAGGTTGGCGTACGTCTTCTCTTTGAGGTCCTGGAGCTTCCCCCGGAGGACCGTCACTTCGTCGGACACGTCGATGCCCCGCCGATCGGCGAGGTCCAGAAGCTTGTCGATTTGCGCCTGGATCTCGACGATGTCGCGCTCAAAATCTAGATGCACGGCAATCGCCAATGTTCTGCGGGTATGGCCTCAGAACCATCCTAAGGGGCGGTAAGCTCGCCGAATCGAAGGGTCTTTCGCAAGCGAATCGGACAGCGGGGATTCGCTCGGCGTCGGTCTGAGCCCCACTTCACTTCCTCGAAGGCCTCAACCTCCGTGAAGTCCGTCCAGCGGCCCCAGTAGCGGGCATACGCCCTCGCCATGCGGGGCAGAAGGTCGACCCGCGCGGCACCAAACGCCTGATACGAGGCCAACGCATCGATCTTCCGGACCATCTGCGCGTGGACATCTACTAAGCGGGTCGGGAGGAAATTCTTGTCGGTTGTCGCCGTCTCGTATCCGTTCAGGAGCGGCACCTCGTTCTCTGTCTCCAGCGTCATCAACCGAGCCTCGCGTCGGGATGCGTCGCGGTCGCCGGCGGCAGGCAGATACACGGTCGAGGCGCGAAGCTCGTCGAGTGTTTGTTGGATCAGGCTCCTCTGAGCCAACCGGTCGCCGAAGCGCTCCGCGTCCAGCCGCAGGTCGATCCCGAGGATGGTGGAAGCGATCTGCACGGCACGTTCCGCGCGGCCCGGTTCACCTTGCACTCGTCCGAACCCGGGAGGTTGAGATCGGTGACGACCAGGTCCCACTGCTCGCACTTCTTAAGCTCGATCGCGCGGCCCCCGCGCTGGGCGTGCGTGACGTTCGAGGACGGAATCGTCCTGAAGAAGGCCTTAACATCCCTACGGTCGGTGGACTCTAGGTCGTGCGTAGTGAGGTGGGGCGGGTGTGTGGGTGCCTCGCTGACGAGAACGGTAGAGACGGGGGAGACCGAAGACGACACCCGTCCCGGGACGGTCTCGTCAGGCGGTCTTTCTGGGTGGCTCGGGAACGAAGAACCAGACGATCAAGCCCATGATCAGGACGGAAGCTGCGGCCAGCAACGTGTTGGAGCCGTAGCCGATGTCGGCGTACAGCGGGCCCGCGATGGCACCTCCGAGTGCGAACCCGACCTGACCGAGGGCCACGGTCAGACTCATCAGCGACCCCCGACGCTCGTCCGACACGAGTGCGGTGAGGAGCGCCGAGAAGGGGCTGATCCTCATGGCGACCAGCACCATCGTGAGAAAGAAGAAGACGTAGGCTGGAAGCGGGCCCGTCACGGCGCGGGTGGTGAGCACCATGAGGATGGACAGCCCGACACACGAGATCAGGATCATGCCCTTCCGGCCGATCCGGTCGGACAATTTCCCGGCATTCGGGCCGGTGAGGACGTTGGCGACGCCCCCGACCACGAACATGAGCGCAATCTGGTCACCGGTCAGGCCGACGGAGCGCTCGAGCCACGTCGGCAGGTAGATCACGAAGATCGAGACGCCCAGGAACATCATGAAGAAGGCCCCGGCCGCCCACGCAATTTCGGGGCGACGGAGCATGGCCATGTAGTTCGACGCGGCTTTCCCGACCGACAGTTTCTGCTGACTCCGCTGGACATTTGGCTGCGGCACGTGGAAGAACAGCAGGAACACCGTCAGGGCCATCGTGACGGCAAACAGGTAGAAGGGGGAGCGAAAACCCCATCGGTCCGCCATGAGAATCCCCATCGGAATGCCGAAGATCTGCCCGAACGCCGAACCGCTCATGACCCATCCCGTGGCCCACCCGCGTCGTTCGTACGGAAAGTAGTCACCGATGTAGGAGACAGCGGCTCCGCTCAGCATCCCTCCCGCGCACCCGGCGAAGATCCGGACCGTGATGAAGGAGTAGTAGCCTGTTACGAAGCCATGCAGGATGAGGGCGACGGCCATCGACGCACAGCCGAGCAGGAGGATCTGCCTGCGCCCGATCTTGTCGGATACCGGCCCGGCGAGGATCGCGAAGATCCCCACCATGATCGAGTACACGGACACGAGCGTGCCGAGAAGCGCGTCGGCGATATCGAGCTCATCACCGATCCGGGGGAGAATCGGCGACAGGATCATCGTCTGGCTGGCGGACGAGAAGACGAGCATCCAGAGCGTGAAGACGATGAGGTAGGGCTCGAGGCGAGTGGTCTCGCCGGAAGCCTTCAACCGTCCTTTCGCTCGATATAGCCCGGATAACGCTGGACCGTCGGCATCATCACGAGGTTGAAGATGTCGACGTGCGGTGGCGCGTTCGCGACATAGATCACCGCGTCTGCCACATCGTCGGCCGTGAGCGGCACGGTATCGGAGTAGACTGAGGCCGCTCGGTCTGTGTCGCCATCGAATCGGACCTCGCTGAACTCCGTCTCTGCGAGCCCCGGATCGACGCTGGACACCCGGATCTGCGTGCCGAGCAGGTCGATGTTCATCGCCTCGCTCAGGGCGCGTACGGCGAATTTCGTTGCATTGTACACGGCACCCTTCGGATACACCCAGCGGCCCGCGATCGAGCCGATGTTGATCACGTGCCCACTGTCCCGCTCGATCATGTGAGGCAGGACCGCACGCGTCACGTAGAGCAGTCCCTTCACGTTGGTGTCGATCATCTCGTCCCAATGATCGAGATCACCCTCCTGCAGGGTGTCGAGCCCTTTCGCTTTTCCGGCGTTGTTGACGAGTACGTCGGGCGTGAGGCCATCAGCAGCCAGGCCGTCGACGTATGTCGCGACCGAATCACGATCGGTGACGTCCACGGCGGCCGTGTGGGTCTCTACGCCATGGGCGTCCGCGAGTTCAGACGCCAATGCTTCGATGCGCTCGAGCCTGCGCGCGGAAAGCAGAAGGTGAGCGCCTTGAGCCGCGAAGTGTCGCGCGCAGGCCTCGCCGATTCCGGCGGAGGCGCCGGTGATCAGAACGCGTTTGCCAGCGAGTCTGTTCATGCCGAGGGGTGTCCGGGGTCAGAAGCCGGGTGAGATTCGCCAAGCCCGGGCAGGGATGCAACGGGGGCCAGTCAGTGCTACCGTGGCGGCGAATCCACCAGGGAGTGCTGCATGAACAAGAAGCAGGTCGGTGCGTGGGCGCTATTCGACTTCGCGAACTCGGTGTATCCGGCGGTTATCGTGTCCGTCGTCTTCCAGATCTACTTCATCGAGTCGGTGGTCGGGAACGAGGCGGGGGAGGGAGACGCCTGGTGGGGTCGGGCCGTTTCGCTGTCGGCGCTCATCGTGGCGCTGAGTGCTCCCGTGCTCGGCGCGATCGCCGACCGTGCCGGGGTGCGCAAGCGGTTCATGGCGTTCTGCGTGGCCATGTGCATCACGGGTGTGGCGCTGTTCACGACGCTCCAGCCCGGAATGGTGCTCTACGGCTTCATGCTCTTCCTGGTGGCGAACGTCGGATTCGAGGCATGTCTGGTCTTCTACAACGCGTACCTCCCGGACATTGTACCTCCCGAAAAGCAGGGCTGGGTTTCGGGTGTGGGTTTCGGTGTCGGATATGCCGGGTCGGCGCTTGGCCTGGTGATGGCGCTCCCGTTCGCGACGACGAACAT
>CALHIO010000349.1 GCA_938030915.1 uncultured Gemmatimonadota bacterium | reverse complement strand
GACATCGCCTCGAACGCCTGCGGCAGGATCGCGGAGACATCGCGGAAGCCCTCGTCGGTCTGCGTCAGACCCCGATTCTGCATGCGCTGCAGAAGAGTGGTCACCTGGTCCTGTAGTCGCGCCTGTGACAGGCTCACCGAGACGACGTTTTCGCTGAACTCTTCGTCGGAGTACGTGTCCTTCTGGCGGATCAGATTGAAGGTGGCGGCGATGATCTGGCGCTGCGTATCGCTGAGTGCCGTCTCGGCACCACCCCCTCCGCCGCCCCCACCTCCGCCACCTTGCTGCTCGGCCTGTCGGTAGGCCCGCTCGAAGGGGCGGATGTTCAGGAAGTAGATGTCGCTCGTGATCGTCCGGGCCGCGCCGCCACGGTTGTCGCGAACCATCGCGTAGTAGGACACCAGATCGCCGACCTCGAGCGCCCACTCCTCCAGAAAGAGGGTGTGTCCGGTCGATACCTCAGGAAGGGGAGCGCCCCCGCCTCGGAAGACTGAAACGGTGTCTTCGCTCAGGCCGTTGATCGAGTAGACGAGGTCGATCGAGCCGACACCGTAGTCGTCGTCGGCCACCATCTCGAGGTACACCTCCTCGATGGACGAGGCGGGCATGTCTCGCCCGGGCGTGGAGAACCGGATGGACGGGTCCATGTCGGACAGTACGTCGATCCGATATTCGGGCGAGGCCGGCACCATCTGGCCGTTGTCCGCACGCGCGAGCTCCACGGAGTAGAAGCTGGGGTCACCGACCGTGAAGCGACCGATGAGCGTTCCATCCGGGTCCACCGTGAGGTCGCTGGCCGGGGCGCCATCGAGAAGAAGCTGGCCAGCCCCGGTGAGCATGGTGGGCTGGATCCGGAGCTCGACGACCGTTCCCGGAAGGGCCGCGACGTCGCCGCCGGCCTCGATGACACGAGGCTGCAGACCGGTGTAGTTCGGGAAGTAGTATGTCAGGTCAAGCTGATCGACATACGGAAGGTCTGCGACATCGATCGTGAACGTTCCCGATCGCACTCCGGTCGACTCCACGAAGTATTCCGTGGGCTCGTTCACGCCGAGTAGAAGGACTTCAAAACCTCCGTCGAGGTCGTTGAGCATGCTCAACCGCTGGAAGGACTGGTCGGACTGTCCCTTCGTGAAGATGGAGGCTTCGGCAGCCTCGAATCCGCCGAGCGTCGCGGTGACCATCTGGTCTGACCCGCGCGCGAGGGTGACGTCGCCGGGGATCACCCCGACCGAATACGGATTGACGGCGTCGGCCGCGGTCGCCGGGAAGAGCAGGGCGCTCAGACCCAGACGAAGGTGCGACGGTCCGAGCAGCGTCGCGAAGAGGGCGAACACGACCAGCGCCGTCAGGGCTCCACCGAAGCGGTAGAGTCCGCCCCGCTCGATCCGTCGGCCGTAGTGCACCCGGCGAGCTTCTTCGAGCGCGATTTCGGTCACGCGCTGTGTGAGGGCTGGTGATGCCGAGCCCGAGCCCTCGTCGAGCACGCTGGTGATGGCGTTGTCGAGGGTGGGCTCGTGTTCTTCGAGGTACAGGGCGACCTGGGCGTCGGTCACCTTGCGCAGGAGAGGTCGGACGAGGAACCAAAGCGTCGAGGCGATCAACGTGACCCACGTCAGCGCTCGCAGCGCGACCACGGTATCCGCAGCGAAGCGTGCCCGCTCGAGGGCGAACGCGGCCAGGAAGGTCACACTGGCGGTGAGGCCCAGGATCCAGACCAGCCCACGAAGCGCGAGACGCATACGCCAGCGCCACCGGACTCCGCGAACGACGTCGCTCATCCGACTGCGAACCTGGCGTTTCTCTGAATCCCTCATCTCGATCTCCCGTTGCGACCTCGCAAACCTACGATCGGTTCGACAAGCCCCGCCAATCCCTCTGCTTCACTCCGCGGAGCCACTCTTCGTTCGACCCGCGATTCCCGCAAAACTCCTAACCCGCCAGCGCTCCTGCTGCTCCCGACCCTCGCCTGGACACCCAGTTCGAGATCACCGTCTCGAGGGTGAACAGGGCGAGTGCCGCTACCAGGAGCCATCGCCACAGTGACTGGCGTCGTTCCTGATCCTCCCGTTGCAACTCCACGGCCTGAGTCAGACGAGGACTGCCGTCGTCCACGACGGTGGGCGCCTCGATTTGAAGCGCGAGCTCGTCAGCCTCCACGCGGCCGAGATTCGACTCCTCGAGATCGACGTTCACGGCGATAATGAAGGGCCGGTCCGGGTCCGTGCCCGGCTGCCGTACCGTGTAGAATCCGTGCTCTTCGAGGGGCAGGTATCTCGGGCCGTCGCCGGCTGGGAGCGTGACGTTGCCTCCGTTCGGGGACAGCGCCACCTGGTCGAGCCCCTCGGCGAGCCCTGCCGCCTCGGAGGAGACGAGCCCTGCCGTCTCCAGAGCCTCCGGGTCGGCCAGGTCGACCACCTGCCCGGCCACGAACCACGGCAGAGCTTCCGCACGACCGCCCAGGTACTCGGCGAGCCGATGCACGAATGGAAGGTACACGGGCTGCAGGGCCAGGTCGTTCCAGAACGAATCCAGTGACGTCGTCCACAGCAGGACACGACCGCGTCCCACTCGAAGCTCGGCGAGCGCGACGGAGCCGTCGTCGAAGCGGGCGATGACGGCTGCCGAATCCGACGGTGTGAATCCGCGGGCTCGATAGAAGCGGGCACCGGTGAAGTCTCCACTGCGCGGGCCTGAGAAGACTTCGAAGACCGGATGCTCATAGTCGAGATAACCCAGCGTGCTTCCGCGGCCCTGGAGCCGATCCTGGATGGAGCCGATCGTGCCAGGAAGCATGTCCGCGGCGGATGCGGGCCAGCCACCGTCCTGGCCGAGCGCAACCAGTACGCCGCCGCCGTCCTGCACGAACGTGCGAAGCCGCTCGGCCGAGCCACCGTCAAGCAGAACATCATTGATGAAGACGGCCGCCGTGCCATCCAGGTCCACGGGTCGGATGGTGCTGGATCGGCGGGATCGGACGTCGAATCGCCCGTCGTCCGAGATCGCGAGCGCTCCTCTCAGGTAGAGGCTCGGGTCATTCGAGCCCCCGGCTCCATTCACGACCAGCACCCCGAGCGACGATCCCGGCGATACGACGAAGTGGTGCGAGTTGTCGGCGCCCAGAGCATCGTCGTCGAGCCGCACGGTGCCTGTCGTATGCGGCTGCGAAAGCGTGAACGGTTGAAACTGCACCGGCTGGGCCGAGTTCGGTGCGAGCGTGACCTCCCGCGTCTGGATTTCCTGACCGTCGAGGTCCAGCGAGACGGTCACCGTCGTGGCTGCGTCACCACCTCGACGAACGATGCGCGCGGTCGGCGTGATCCGCTCCCGCCCCGCGACGATCTGCCGAGGCAGAGAAACATCGGCCACCATCAGGTTGTCGGGCTCCTGTTCCGTGCCGATCTCGATCGGAAGGAGCGAGCTGCCGGGAGGAAGGCTCACGCCTTCATCGCCGGTCCAACCGTTTCGCTGGAAGTCGCTCAGCAGGTAGACCTCGCCGCGTGCGAGGGTCGATTCCTCGAGAATGGTCTGTGCAACCTTCAGCGCAGGGCCATAGCGGGTCGCTCCCGAGCCGACTGTCAGCGTATCGAGCGCCCCGCGCAGTCGAGTCCGGTCGGACGTCGAACGAACGACGACATCGGCACCGCGCGAGAAGGTGACGAGAGACGCACGGTCCAGCGGCCCAAGCTCTGCAAAGATCTGCTCCGCCTCGCTGCGCGCCTGCTCGATCTGGCCGTCGATCTCCATGCTGTAGGAGCGGTCCAGCAGCACGACGATCTCGCGTGGCCCCCCGGAACCGAGGGCGGTTCCAGAGCTCTGGTCGAAGAAGGGGCGCGCAAACGCGGCCACGACGAGGGCCAGCGCGAGGGCACGAAGTGAAAGAAGAAACCAGTGCTGGATCCGGCGTCGACGCTGTTCCTGGTACGGGATCTTTTCCAGGAACATCAAAGACGGAAAGTGGACGACGTTGCGTCTCTGTCGGCGTGTAAGGTGCACGACGATCGGCACGACGACGCCGACGACCCCGAGCAGGAAGAGCGGAACGAGGAACGCGAGATTCATCGCGCCTTGCTCAACCGTTCACGGGAGAGGAGATACTCGAAAAGCGCGGCGTCGAGTGGCTTCGACGTATCCAGCAGGCGGTAGTCGATCTGGTTGTCCGTGAAACGCTTTTCAAGTGCCGTGAGATGAGCGTTCACCATCGCGAGGTAATCGGAGCGGAGCTTACCGGGGATCACCGGGATCTGCTCGCCCGTCTCCAGATCCTCGAATCCGGACGCCTCCTGGAATGGGAACTCCAGCTCGAACGGATCCATCACGTGGAAGACGATCACGTCGTGCCCACGCGCCCGCAGAGGGCCGAGAGCGCTCAGAACCGCATCGGGCTCCTCGTAGAAGTCGGAGATCACGACCAGGATGCCTTTGCGACTGAGCATCTCGGTGATCCGCAAGATCGGCTCGGCCAGGGATCCGGGACGACCCGCCGTCACCCGATCGAGCGTGTGCAGGATCGTGTCGAGATGCTTCATCGACGGCGGCACATAGTCGACGACTTCGTGATCGAACGTCACGAGCCCCACGCGGTCGCGCTGCTTGTTGGAGAAATATGTGAGGCAGGCGGCGAGGTACCGTGCGTAGTCGAGTTTCGTGAGCGAGTGGCTCCCGTAGCTCATCGAAGCCGAAAGGTCGAGAAGGACCGAGAAGTTCGCGTTGGTGTCGGCCTCGAAGAGCTTGATGTAGTGACGGTCGGTTCGCGCGTAGAGCTTCCAGTCGATCCGGCGGATGTCGTCGCCCGGCATGTACGGACGGTGCTCGGCGAAATCCATGCTGAACCCCAGGTACGGCGAACGATGCAGACCGGTCAGGAATCCATCGACGACCGTCCGTGCGAGCAGCTCGAGGTTCCCGATTCGGCCCAGAACGGCCGGGTCGAGAAACTGGGTGCCTGCCGCGGAGTGGCGGGGACGCGTGGTAGCCAAGAGCGTGCCCTACATCCCCGAGGACGGTTGTGGCGCGTGCTCGATCAGCATGTCGACGAGTGCGGCGGCCGACTTGCCCTCGGACTCTGCATGGAAGTTGGTGAGGACGCGGTGACGGAGAACCGGCTGCGCGAGAGCTCGGATGTCTTCGAACGTCACGTGGTAGCGCCCCTTCGTCAGGGCGCGCGCCTTCGCTCCCAGGACCAGATACTGGGCCGCGCGAGGTGAGGCTCCGTACGCCACCCACTTGTTCACGAAGTCGGGACTGTCGCCATTCGCGCTGGGGCGCGTCATGCGAACGAGGCCGACAGCGTATCGGAGCACCGAGTCGGACACTGGCACTCGGCGAACAAGCTCCTTGAAGGCGATCAGATCCGGTCCCGTGACCGCGTGGCTGAACTCCGGCTTGAGATTCCCGGTCGTAGACCGGATGACCTCGAGCTCCTCCTCTTCGGGGAGGTGCTCGATCGCGATCTCGAACATGAAGCGGTCGAGCTGCGCCTCGGGAAGGGGGTATGTGCCCTCGAGCTCGATGGGGTTTTGCGTCGCGAAGACGTAGAACGGCTCGTCGAGGGTGTACGTCCGACCCTGGACGGTGACCCGGTGCTCCTGCATCGCTTCCAGCAGGGCCGCCTGCGTCTTGGGAGGCGTCCGGTTGATCTCATCGGCCAGGACGATGTTCGAGAAGACGGGTCCGGGTGAGAAGACCATCGAACGACGTCCGGTCTCGGCATCCTCTTGGATGATATCCGTTCCGGTGATGTCGGACGGCATGAGGTCCGGGGTGAACTGGATCCTCGAGAACTTGAGGTCTACGACCTGGGCGATGCTGTGGATCAGCAGCGTCTTGGCCAGCCCGGGCACGCCGATCAGGAGGCTGTTGCCACCCACGAAGAGCGAAAGCAGCACCTGCTCGATCACCTCTTCCTGTCCGACGATCAGCTTGCGAAGCTCGCTGATCATCTGCTCGCGGCCGTGCTTCAGCTTGTCCGCCAGTGCTACGTCGTTGGCATCGTCCAGCTGGACGGTTCCGATCGCGTCGTCAGCCAAGAGTTGTTCTCCCTCGGAGAGTGGTTCGGGCCATGCCCGGTGAGTGTCAGTGAGTCATGGCGTACACGACGTAATTCACGCCGAGCTTGTACGCTTCGTTGGCCAGGTCGATGGGGTAGTACCCGTAATCGGAAAACTCCCAGTACTCGGCCATGTCGTTGTTCGCGTTGATGATGACCATCAGCCGCTTCGTGATGTCGTTGTCTTCGTAGATCCCATACCAGGCGGGAGGATATCCGCCATACGGCGGGACCACATCCTGGGGCACGATGCGGAAGAAGGAATCGAAGATTTCGTCGACTTCTGTCACCTGCATCATGTCGAGTTCTGGGAGGGCGCGCTTCAGGTGGAACTCGAGATTGTCCAGCTCCCGCGCCCCCCGGAAGTCGTCGACCATGAGGAAGCCGCCCTTTCGGAGATACTGTCCGAGCCGTTCGACCTCTTCCTCACTCGGGTTCCAGAACCCCGGCTCGACGATGTAGGAGACCGGATGCCGGAAGAGTTCGTCATCCATGAACGTGTAGACGTTCGATGCATTCCGGCTCGTGGAGATGTTCGTGGTTTCGTCGAGGATCGCGAGGAAGTTTCGATCGGCGCGGGGGTAGTCGTGTGCCCACATCGCTCCGCCGCGTCTCCGCCCGAAGCCGCCGAAGCCTCCCCGGCCACTTTGAAATGCGATGCGCACGAAGTGGTAGTCCCCGTCGTACGGGGGACCCTGGAGGTCCTGCGGCCGGTCGGCGTCGACGAAGGAGACGACATGCGTCGCGAGGGAGTCCGGCCCAGCCGTGGAGTCGCCTCCGAAGCGAGCGCCCGCCGCCGTGACGACGATCAGTGCGGTCGTCATGGCCAACGCCCGTCGGCTTCGGGGACGACCGCCGATACGCTCCGTCATGAGCCAGTTCCCCTCAAGGCAAGGAGAAACTCGAGGGCCTCCTCGTAGTTCGGTGCGATATCGAGCGCGCCCATGATCGACCGACGCGCCCCGCGCACGTCCCCCGCCTCCCGCTGTGCGACGGCGAGCAGGTAGAGTGCCTGGGCGCGATCCACCGGGTCGAGTGCCAGGACGGCAGCCCGCTCGAGCGCCGCGCGAGGGGCGTTGCCGAGTCCTGCATGTAGATCGGCGAGCCGCTCGTGCAGACCCATCTCGTACGGCCACACGAGGACCGCGCGATCGAGCGCTTCGGCGCTCTCCTCATCCCGTCCCAGCTCGGCGAGGATCTCCGATTGCAGGAGCATTCCCGAGTAATGGGACTCCGAGATCGCGGTCAGCTGCGCGAGCGTGTGTGCCGCTGCCTCGAGGTCGCCGCGCTCCCGCTGAATCCGGGCGATGAACCAGAGGGGACTCTCGTCACCGCCGAACTGGGGGAAGATTTCGAGCGCCACACGGAAGTGACGCTCCGCCTCGTCGAAGTCACCAGCCCGGTAGAGTTGCACGCCCAACTGCAGCCGCGCGATCAGATCGCCCGGGTGCGTCAGGACGAATCGCCGCATGCCCTCGACGTCGTCCGGGCCCGGGCGGGGCTCCGTGATCTCGACGAGTCCGGCCAGAGGGTCGGCGAACCGGTCTCTCAGATAATCGTCGAAGTCGTCGTCGAACGCCGTGACCGGCATCCCCACGAGGGACTCGAAGAGATCCTCCGTCGTCCGACCGTCAGCGTACCCCTGGAGCATGGCCCGGATCACCTCGAAGCCGAAGCGCTCCTCGATGACCTGGAAGACCAGGGATGCCTGGTAGTACGAGTGGATCACCTGCTGAGGGTAGTCCGGGTTCATGAAGCCGTCGTTCAGCTCGGAGACCTTCTTGAGTCGGTCGTCCCGAAGCGACATCAGAAACGAGATGTTCGGCTGGTGTCCCCACCCCTGACGCGCCTTGCGCTGTTCGTGGACCGCGAGGCCCTCCGAGAACCACCTCGGGACGCGGTTGTCGGACAGCGCGAGGTGGAAGGTATGCGCGAGTTCGTGCCAGAAGACCGATGCCCAGTTGTAGTCGCCCAGTTCGCGCGCGGAGGGGGCGTCCATCACGAGCACGCGACCGAAGCTGACGCCGAGTGCGCCCAGACCGGCCTCGCCGAGCGTGCGAACCGAGAAGTCGGCACTGCTCGGGTAGAGCTCGGCCCGCACGGGCAGATCGGGCTCGTGGCGGTACCGGGCAGCCAGCGCGGCATACGCCTCCTCTGCGATCGGAGCGAGGTACGTCGCCAGGAGCTCGTCCTCGCTCGAGTGCAGGAAGAGTTCGAAGTGCTCCGTCTCGTGGATCCGATAGCGTTCGAACGTGTCGGCGAGGTCGAGATTGTTCTTGAACCACGGATTGTACGGGTCGCCCGCGAAGGCACGTTCCAGACTCGCCCGACCGGTGTCGATCTCCCCGAGGCGCATCTGGTTCATCCCCATCAGACCCCACGCCTCCCATGCCGTGGAGTCGAGCGCCACGGCCGCCGAGGCCCGCTCGACGGCCTGTCGATACCGGCGGGTCATGACCATCAGTTCCGCGAGTTCGGTGTCGAAGCCTGCGTATCGTGGATTCAGCTCGAGGACCTGCGACCGAACACGCTGGAACGAGGCGAGGTCGTCGCGAAGGAGATGCGATCCGGCGATCGCCGTCAGAGCGGTCAGGGAATTCGGGTTGACGTCGAGGGCCGTTTGAGCCTCCTCGCGCGCGCTCTCGTGATTCTCACCCCGCAGGTAGCGCATCGCGATCAGCGAATGGGCCTGCTCATGACCCGGGTTCACGTCCAGAAGACGCTCGAAGTACTCGTTTGCCTCGGATGCGCCGTCGAAGGTGAGCGACTCGGCCATGCCGAGCAGGGCGCCCGGATGGTACGGGTTCTCCACCAGAACCTTTTCGAATTCCTCCTTGGCCGCCGGGCTGTCGTACTTCTCGAGGAAGAGGTTTCCAATGAGGACGTAGGGCTCCGCCCAGGTGGGGTCAGCCGAGGATGCTTCGTCGAACGCCTTCAGTGCGTCCTGAAAGTAGGCGGGGTCCGTACGGCCCAGATGACGGACGGCGCGGCCGACCGCGACCAGATCCCACGACGAGAGATTCCCTTGCGCGTTGTTGTAGATGTCGATGAAGGCATCGAATCGCCGCATTGCGTCGTCGACGTCGCCCCGGGCCAGGATCAATTCCGCGAGCCGGGCTTCCGAGGTCAGGGCCCAGCGTGCCCCGGACGCGGCTCCCTGCCGGTACGCCTGCGCAGCCTCGTCCAGACGGCCCATGGCCTGGAGCGCATCACCGGTCAGGTGCGCCACGAGTTCGGGTTCCGGTGCTGCCCGTCCGACATCGATGGCCTCTTCGTACTGACCTGTGGCGATCAACGCTTCCATCATCGATGCCCGCGCGAGTGCCGCAGCCGGCTCGATGCGGATCATGGCGTCGTAGGCGTCGATCGCGTCGGCGTACTGCCCCGACCGCAGATACTCTCGCGCTTCAGCCTGTCGGGCTGCGGATTCGTTCTGTGCGTGGACCGCGTCCGGTTGCAGCATGGCGAACGCGCTGGCGAGCGCCAGAACCGCGGTGACCCTGTGGGCACGCCTGACGGCTCGAGCGTGATCCGCTCTCCTCAGGCCCCTCACCGACCGCCCTCCTCGAGCGCCCGGATTTCCCGGTTCTTGAGCGCGAGCTGGATCAGGAAGGGTTCGACCGTGTCGAGGTACTGGTCTTCGGTCATCGACGCGCGTCGTGCCCGAACCTCGTCGATCAGGGCCTGGATCTCGTTGCGCTCCTCGTACAGGCGGGCGAGTTCCGGGTCATCCGGTATCTGGCCCGCGGTACCCGAGACGCCGCCGAGCTGGAAGGTGGCCGCGAGGGGGCCGTCCGGTTCGGCGAGTCCCGCATTATGGCTCGGTGCTCCGTCTCCGTTATCGTCGAGAACAGCATTCTCCGTGAGCAGCTCGTTCTCGTTTTCGTACAGACGCTCGACCTCCCGGCGCGTATAGAGGAACGCTTCGAGAAGGGAGACGCGCTCATCCTTGTCGAGGTCGGCGTCCTCGCCCGCGATCGCAGCCGCGAAGAACTGACCGAACTCCGTCGCGTTGAGCTGCCGCTCATTCCGCGTCGCGGCGACCAGAATGCGATTCGGCCCGGACAGGGGTGCGATGAACCCGCCACTTGCCGTTCCCGTGTGCACCAGAGCCAGCGTCTGGGTCGGGAACGCCGTCAGTCCCTGCTGGAAGTCGGATGGCACGAGGTCCGGTCCCGGCAGATTGAACTGAGGCTCTTCGCGACCCATCGTGCCGTGACCGATGAGCACGACGAAGAGTCGGTCGAGCGGGCCGGCGGCCTGAGCGATCTCACCGAGCACCTGAAGTACGTTCGCGCGGGTCGACCTCATCGAGATCATGTCCGGTGCGACGTCGACCCGCTCTCCGAGATAGGTGACATTCTCGGCCGGAATCCCGTGGCGCTCGATCAGGGCCGTGTAGATCTGTGAAGCCTCGTCGTGGAAGCTCTGTCGATAGCGCTCTTCACCACCGAGCCCGACCACGATCATGCTGTGGGTGCGGCCCTGGGCGGCGAGGTCGAGCGGGGCGACGAGCGATGCGACGAGGAGGAGCGCAGAGACTCTCACACGAGCCCCCGGACACGACGGAAGCCCCACTCGGCGCCCATCAGGAGCATCATCATGAGGAAGATCGCGGGCATGTCCCACAGGTCGTGCTCTTCGGTCAGCGTCACACCGGCGCCGCTGATGGCGATGTCTTCCGGCAGCGTGGCGACGTCATCGGCGGTGTAGAAACGCCCGCCGGTCTCGTCGGCTACGCGCTGAAGCAGAGATGTCCGACGAGCTGAGGAGAAGTACTCGTCGTCGCTTCGGGCGACGTGCAGGACGGAGACGTCGGTTCCGAGTGCTGAGCCCTCGCGACTCGCCTCGAGCGTGATCTCGTAGTCACCCATCTCACTGGGGCGGAACTCGACGATGTACTCGCCGTCCTGCTCGACCGTCCACTCGACGGGCAGCTCGTCGACGACACCCGATGGACTGGTGACGGTGGCGGTCACACCCGCGTCGTTGACCTCCAGATATGTGGAATCCGAGATCGTCGCGACCAGGCGTACCGTCTCACCCGGCTCAACGCGCTCCTGGTCGGTCACGACGGATACCGCATCGGGCACGCCGTCGACGAGCCATCGGAGCATCTGCCGCCAGAACGACTCGTGGCTCTGGTCCTCGAGCGGCACGTCGGCGTGCATCTGCCATAGCCACGTGTCCTGAGGCGTTAGAGCGATCGAGGTGCCGCGTCCGTACCGCTGGAAGGCGAGTACGATCTGTCGGTCGCCCGTGATGCCGTCAGTGTTGATGCCCTCGAGCAATGTCGTCGCCCCGGGTCGCGTCCGGGTGATCGGGTTGACCACCGTCAGCGCCGGCAGAGAGTCCCATCGCGCGGGGACCGCACCCACGTCGGCGTCGAGCTGAACGGCTGGGTGCGCCAGGCCCGCCGGGGTCGGTTCGACCTTCACCTCGGCGAAGTACCCCTGGGGTCCGGTCTGCTCGGGGTCGCGCAGGACGACCGGCAGCACCTCTTCCACCGGGGTTCCGATCCAGCCCCCCTCGGCGAACGCACTATGGCCACCGATGAAGAGGAGGCCTCCGCCTCGCACCGACACGAAGTCGGCGATCATCTGCAACTGGTCATACGTGAAGAACGAGGCCTCCACGGAGCCGAGCACCAGGGCGCGATACCGGTACAACTCCTCGCGCGTGCTCGGGAATCCGAACGCGAGCTCCGTGCTGTCCGAAACCGAAAGGCGCAGGAACTTGCTTTCGGCGGTGCGCTGGAGAACGACGAGCTGGAGGTTCTCGTCGTCCTCGACTGCCCGGCGCATGAACTTCACCTCGAAGCGGGGCTCACCCTCGTAGTACAGGATCTTCTCGCGCTCACCGCGTACGTCGACCCAGGCGGTACGATGGTTGTTCTCCTCGACGCGTTCCCCGGACTGAGTCGGGATCTGGAACTCGATCCGCCGTGATCCGGCCTGTTCGAGCTCGAAGCCGATGCGCGCGACGACCGGCTCGCCATCCGGTCCGAGGTCCACGCTTTCCTCGGCGAGGATCCGCGTGTCGTCCGAGACGATGATGGGTACGGTTCGTTGCCCGAAGCCGTTTTGGGTCACGACCACATCGACCATGAGGGTCGAACCTTCGAGCACGGCGCGCGGCAGTTCGACTCGACCGAGTTCGATGTCCGGCTCGACGATCTCGTCGCCCACGCCGACAGTGAAGACCGGCACGCCCGCCGCCTGAAGCGGCACGAGCGCCTGCGTCAGCGGCCGGTCGTCGTTGTCGGCACCGTCCGTGACCATCACGAGGCCGGCCAGCGGCACTCCGGCGAGGTCTTCGCGAGCAGCGTCGAGTGCACGCGCAACGTCTGTGCGCGTACCGTCATAGGTCAGTTCGCCCAGCTCGTCGATACGGTCGGCGAAGTCCGAGAATCGAAAGAATCGCAGCACGAATCGTTCAGACAGCCCGTCGAACAGGGTGCCCGTTCCCGGCGTGAATGCCCCGGCCACGAAGTCGCTACGCCGGGTCCCGTCCTCGTTGTCGAGTCCCATGCTGCGCGAATCGTCGATCAGCACGCCGACGAAGTTCTGTTGTGGCACGACCGTCGAGATGCGGAGGGTCGGCTGCATGAGGCAGAAGACGAGAAGTCCGAGCAAGGCAACGCGCAGACTCGCCATGATACCGCGGTCGACGACCGAACTCTTCCCGCGTGCGATGGTGTACGTCGCGACCGCGCTCGCTGCGATGACTCCAGCGATGCCCAGCCAGATGCGGAACGAGCCCGGGGCTCCGAATGCGAAGTCACCCTGCTCGAACGCGATGCCCCGGTACTTGAAGAGGAACTCGAAGAGGGTGTCCATGATCGTTCCTCAGTGGCTCATGCCGTAGACGATCATGTTCGCGCCCATCTCGTAGGCGAACGTCGAGTACTCGAGCGGATAGTACGGGCTCTCCGCCCACTCCCACGCGTCGCCGAGATCGGTATTCCAGTTCACGACCACCATGAGGCGGCGCTCGTCGTCGAAGATGCCCTTTACGTACGGGACATAGCCGTCCCGCTCATGCGTCTGATAGCCGCTTGCCCCGTTGTTGATGTTGGGGACCTGAAGGATGTCCTCGATGTCGTAATAGGCGCTGAAGAGCGGATGATCGGGTGGAATGTCCTCGATCGAGCGCTCGGGGAAGACGCGCGACATGTTCCACTCGAAGACGCTCCATTCCCGCGTGCCCCAGAAGTCATCCACGATCAGGAAGCCGCCGGCATCCAGGTAGCTGCGCAGCCCCTCGACCTCTTCGTCGGTCAGCTCCATGCGACCCACCTCGACCGCATAGATGACCGGAAAGCGGCGAATCTTCGGGTCCGCGAGTGAAACGGCGTTCTCCCAGTCGTACGCGTTCAGGCGGACCAGTCTCTTGAGGACGACGAGGAATTGACGATCCCCCTTCGGATAGTCGGTGGCCCAGGAGCCACCACCCCGTCCACCCCACCACCCCCGGCCGTAACCGGAATACACGGCCCGGGTCCAGTAAAACGGATAGCGCCCGGGTAGCTCCCCCTCCGCCATTCGCGGCCCCATGGTTCCTGCCGAGGGTCGACCGACCGCCGGGGGCGCCTCCTGTGCGAGAACGTCTGCGCCCGGCCGAAAGACGGGGGGCAACTCGCGAGGAGTCGCGCGGTCCCGCCCGATCCGATCGGGGCGATCGAGAGGCTCGAACCGCACTCGTTCTGAAGTACTCGCACGCTCTCCTCCGGGGTCATTGCCACACGCTCCGAGCACGGAGAGTGCGGCGCAGACCAGCATGGTGCTGGCGGGGGAGAGTCGCCTCATGGGCAAGGTCCGGGTCTGGTCGCGCGGGGTTCCTTCGTACGAATCCCCCGGGTGATTGGTTCCTGCTGCGACGCGTATCTTGTCTACGTATCCACGCGCCCGATCCAGTGTCTCTTCGATCTGCTCTGGCGAACCCGAACGAAGTTGCCATCGTAGGGCGAAAGGACCGGACGACGACGCCCCCGACCCGAGAGTCGGAGGCGCCGATGAGCGACAGTAGGGCCTCGACCGTAGATTGGACATATGCCGAACAAGCCAATGACCGTGACGTCTCGAAACGTGACCCTCCGAGACTTCGTGATCTTTCAGGTCAAGCTCTTTCTGGATGGCCTGAAGGACCTCGTCGCGTTCAACCTGTCGATCGTGGCGATCATCCTCGACTACATATCGGGCCGGGGTAAACGCCCACGCCTGTTCTACTCCGTGGTTCGGGCCAGCGAGCGTTTCGATCGCTGGCTGAACCTGCACAGCGTCGTGAGCCGCATGGACGAGCTCGGCTCGGAAGAAGGCCTCTTCGGCGGAGCCGATGACGATGATGACTCGATCGTGGGTGAGATCGAGCGGCTCATCAAAGGGCAATCCCTGTCGAGGGACGAGGTGATGCGGCGACTGAAGACAGAGTCCGATGCTCTCCGCGGCAGGGACGACGGATCGGGGGCGAGCGACCTGCCGTGAGTCATCCCGCCAGCGAGCGCGAGATGTCGCGGAGACGAGCGCGAGTCGCCCGGGTCGAGGCCGGCTTCCTTCTCGGTCTGGTCGTCGCGCTGACCGTTCTGATGTTCCTTGTCCTGTCCGGCTTCTTCCAGCCGATCTTCTGGGCTGCGCTCATGGGGGTCATCTTTCGGCCGGCTCAGAACTGGTTTGAGCAGAAGTTCGGCGGGCGTGTCTCTCTCGCGGCGTTGATGACGCTGCTCGTCATCCTCGTCACGGTCCTCGTGCCCACGCTGCTGGTCGCGGGCGCGGTCG
>CALHIO010000348.1 GCA_938030915.1 uncultured Gemmatimonadota bacterium | reverse complement strand
TCGTCGGGGTGAAGAAGTGGACGGTCGACGCAGAACCGTGCTTCCGCTTCTGGTCCAACCAGAACTCGGACTGCTCGATCTGCGTCCGGGTCTGCCCGTACAACCGGGACTTCTCCGAGCCGATTGCACGCGCATGGCGCTGGCTCGCGGGTACGTCGCTGCGCAGAGTGGCGCTCTGGTTGGCGGATCGGTTCGCACCGGGGAACAGGGTCGACCCTGGTGACTGGTGGACCGCGGGTAGGCGCGCATGACCCACGGAAAGGCGGCACACACGGTCGTCCCGGAGGCCAAACAGGGACACGGCTTCGGGACGGCACCGGTCTTCCTCGCCAGCGTCAGCACGATTCTCGGCGCGGTCATGTTCCTGCGCTTCGGGTACGCCGTGGGGCATACGGGACTCGCCGGTGCAATCCTCATCATCCTGCTCGGGCACCTCGTCACGATCCCGACGGCACTCGCGATCGCCGAGATCGCGACCAATCGACGGGTCGAGGGCGGCGGCGAGTACTTCATCATCTCACGGTCGTTCGGGATCACGATCGGGGGTGCCATCGGGATCAGCCTCTACCTGTCCCAGGCAATCTCCGTCGCCTTTTACATGATCGCGTTCGCGGAGGCGTTCCAGCCGTGGGCGCCACACTTTCAGGAGCTGGTCGGTATCCCCTTCGACCCCCGATACGTCTCGCTTCCCGCTACGATCGTGCTCGTCGGGGTGGTCCTGCAGAAGGGGGCGGATCTCGGTGTGAAGGCGTTGTGGGTGGTGGCGAGCGTTCTCGCGCTCTCTCTCGCGATGTTCTTCGCCGGCTCGAGCCCGGCGTCCATGCAGCCGGAATCGGTCAGCGTCTTCTCCGATCTGGGCGACCCGGACGCCTTCATGCTGGTCTTCGCGATCGTCTTCCCGGCCTTCACCGGCATGACCGCCGGAGTCGGGCTATCCGGAGACCTCGCGGAGCCGAGACGATCGATCCCGATGGGCATCATGACGGCGACGCTGACCGGAATGGTCGTGTACGTCCTGGTCGTGGTGAAGCTGGCATCGTCCGCGTCGGCCGAGGACCTGGCCGACAACTACCTCATCATGAGTGACATAGCGGTCTGGGGTCCGATCATCCCCATCGGGCTCGCCTGCGCGACCATCTCGTCCGCCATTGGGTCGATCCTGGTCGCGCCCCGCACGCTGCAGGCGCTCGGGAGCGACGCGGTCATCTCCAGACCCCGTGTGAACGCCTTCCTGGCCGAAGGCATGGGTGAGACCAACGAGCCCCGTAACGCGACCCTCGTCACGTCGGCGATCGCGGTCGTCTTCGTGCTCCTCGGAAACGTCGACATGGTAGCGCGCATCGTGTCGATGTTCTTCATGGTGACGTACGGGGCACTGTGCGCCATTTCGTTCCTCGAGCACTTCGCCGCGCGGCCGTCGTACCGCCCGAGCTTCCGCTCCAAATGGTATCTGAGTCTCATCGGGGCGGTCATGTGTCTGATCCTGATGCTTCAGATGGACCTCCTTTTCGCGTTGGGCGCGATCCTGCTGATGGCCGGTCTGTACGAGGTCATCCGGAGAGGGCGTGAGGGTCAGGACGATCTCGCCCAGATCTTCCAGGGCGTGATGACCCAGCTGACCCGGCACATGCAGATCCGGCTGCAGAAAATGCCGCCGGACGATTGGCGGCCGAGCGTGATCTCGATCTCTTCACGGACGTTCGACCGGTCGTCTCCAATTCAGTTGTTGGAGTGGCTCTGCCACCGCTACGGGTTCGGGACGTATTTCCACCACATCGAGGGTCGCCTCGACGAAGAGAAGTACGAGGCCAGTCAGGAAGTACGGGACCGGCTGATTCAGGTGATGCATCAGCGGAAGGGCGCGATCTACATGGACGCGGTCATCAGCCCGTCGATGACGTCGGCTTTGGGGCAGGGCCTTCAGATGCCTGGGATCTCAGGGATGGAGAACAACGCGCTACTGCTCGAGTTCGGACGTCACGATTCTCCTGAGGTCCTCGAAGAGGTCGTCGACGGAATGCTGATGGCAGGCGTGCCACACATGGATCGGCTCGTCCTTCGGCACGGCGACAACTTCTTCGGGACGCGGAAGAGCATCCACGTGTGGCTCACATGGCATGACGCACGGAATGCGAACCTGATGATCCTGCTCTCGTACATCCTGCTCGGTCACCGGGACTGGCATGGGGCCGAGGTGAGTCTCTTCGCTGCGTATCCGCGGTCCGAGGTGAAGGAACGCCGTGAGGAGATCCATCAGATGATCTCGGAAGGACGCCTGCTGATCAGCGAGAAGAACGTGCTCGTGATCCCGACGGATGATTCGATCGACTTCGAGCGGCTGGTCGAGGCGCGCTCGGCCGGGGCGGACCTCGTCATGGTCGGCTTCGCCGACCACCGGCTGCGTCAGCGTCGCGGTGATGTCTTCCTTCGCTTCCCGGAGCTTCGGGACGTGCTCTTCGTATCCGCAGAAGAGACGATCTTCATCGACTGAAGCGGGATTCGCTGAGCTCGTCGATGATCGGCGTCATCGTGATTCCGAGGATGGGACTTCGCTCTGGATCAGCCGCTCCCCATGGCCTCCAGCACGCCTCTCGTGTCTACGGCCGACGGTAGCTCCCACCCGTCTTCGTAGCCGAAGACATCGAGGAGTGGACGACTGCCGAAGTGTCCGTCCATGACCTCCATGTGCTTGGCTGTCAGGAGCCCGGGATGCTGCACGCCGCATGCCTGGCTCAGCCGCGTCAGCTCCTTTCGGAGCGCGATGACGTAGTTGGCCAGACGAGCGGCCTTGTCCGTCGGGTCGAGACCACGGACGAGCCACGGGTTCTGCGTCGCGACGCCTGTGGGACAACTCCCCGTGTGGCAGCGCTGAGCCTGGATGCACCCGATGGCCATCATTGCCTCGCGAGCCACGGCGACCATGTCGACACCCAGACAGAAGCTCATGAGTGCCGTCTCCGGAAAGCCGAGTTTGCCGGCCCCGATCCAGACGACCTTCTGGTGCACGCCCCGCTCGGCGAAGATCGCATAGACCCGGCTGAACCCGACCTTGAACGGCAGGGCGACGTGATCCGAAAAGGCGAACGGTGCGGCTCCCGTTCCGCCCTCGCCACCGTCGACGGCGATGAAGTCGACGCCCCGATCTTCAGCCGCCATCCGGTCGGCGAGTTCTTTCCAGAAGCCGAGGAGTCCTATGGCCGACTTGATGCCGACGGGGCGACCCGTCGCGTCGGCCAGCTCCTCGACGAAATCGAGCAGTTCATCCGCCGTCGAGAACGAGCGGTGCCCGGAAGGGCTGACCACCGTCTGACCGATCGGTACACCCCGGATCCGCGAGACCTCCGCAGTGACCTTCTCACCCGGAAGGACACCGCCGAGTCCGGGCTTGGCCCCCTGGCTCAGCTTGATCTCGATCGCCTTGACCGGATGAGCTTCGACCTTTCGGATGCACTCGTCGAGATCAAAGGCGCCGTCCGGTGTTCGAGCTCCGAAATAGCCGGTGCCGAGCTGCCAGATCAGGTCGCCGCCGTGCAGATGATGTGGCGAGATTCCTCCCTCACCCGTGTTGTGAAGACAATGGGCGATCGCGGAGCCTCGATTGAGGGCTTCGACGGCGGCCGAGGATAGCGATCCGAAGCTCATGCCGCTGATGTTCACCAGGGAGGCGGGTCGGAACGCATGGGCCCGGCCACGGTGACCGCCGAGAATCTTCGCGCACGGAAGGGGATATCCGTCGGCCGACTGATCGTCGACAGGCCGACCCAGCGTCTGATGCTTGATGATCAGATAGTTGGGAGACCGTTCGAGGTCGTCGTCCGTGCCGAAGCCCGTGTAGTTGTTCTGCTTCTTTGCTGAAGCGTACACCCAACCCCGGTCATCCCTTGAAAAGGGCAGCTCCTCGTTGTTGGACGTCACGATGTACTGGCGAAGCTCCGGGCCGATCCTCTCGAGGATGTACCGGCAATGACCGATGACCGGGAAGTTTCGAAGGATCGCGTGCTTCTTCTGCGTGACGTCGTAGATCGCAACGAGCAGGAGTGCACCGACGACTGCATGGATCCAGGTCACGAGAGTTCCTTCGCAAACGGAGATCGTCGTAGCGAAGGTATGTCGGGCGGCGCCTGGCCGTCGACCATGGCACACGGCCGCCGTAGCTTGCAGCGTCACGGCCGCGCCCACGAGGCGCGACACGGGCTCGTCCCCCAACTTCATGTCGACCTTGCTTTCCATGCTGCGACGGGCCCTCGGCCCGGGTATCGCCTGCGTCACCGTCCTGGCGACGGTCGCACCTCCCGCCGCTGCGCAGGAGGATGTACCCCACGGCTCGACGTCGTCGATCGAGGCCGGCGTCGACTACCGCGTATACGACCGGAACGGTCAGCGCACGACGCTGGCTGCCATCGTCGATGGTGCGTTGGGTGACGAGGTGCTTCTCGTGGGCGAGGAGCACGACGACATGGTCGGGCACGCGTTTCAGACGCTGTTGCTCAACGAGGTCGTGAGACGGGTCGGAGCAGGGTCGGGCCGGATGGTGGTGCTGTCGTTGGAGATGTTCGAGCGCGATGTCCAGTACGTCCTCGATGAATATCTGGATGGCCTGATCTCGGAGACGCACTTCCTGCGCTCCTCCCGTCCGTGGGACGAGTACGAAACGCGGTATCGGGCGCTGGTCGAGCACGCTCGAGCATTCGGTCTTCCGGTCGTCGCTGCGAACGCTCCCCGGCGGTATGTGAACCGGGTGACACGCGAGGGGCCTGCATCGCTCATGGAGCTATCCGAGCAGGCGCGCCGATACCTGCCGCCGCTCCCGTATCCGGGGCCCTCGGATCGATACAGGGCACAGTGGGACGCCCTCATGACCGAGGCGATGCTCGGAATGCAGGCGACCCCGGACTCCGTTGGCTCGAGCGACCAGGACGCGATGGCACAGTCGGCCGGGGCGCCTCCTCGCGCCGAACTCAATCCGAATGCCATCTACTCGCAGGCCCTCTGGGACGCGTCGATGGGGCATGCGATCACCGAGGCTCTCGTCGCACATATCGATGGCTTCGTGGTGCACATGGCTGGATCGTTTCATGTGGAAAAGGGAACCGGAATCCTGGAGCGGATCGCCGACTATCGACCGGGGACTCGGGTGACGACCGTCGTCATGACGAAGGTCGACGATATCGATGCGTGGTCGGAGGAGCGTCACGCCGCTCTTGGCGATTACGTGGTCCTGACGAGGAAAGCGGTCCCGACCGAGGGCCACTGAGCCCGCCGCCGCTTCAGGCGTGCGGGATGACCCTCACTCGGAGGGGCCGCTTCAGCGCTGGGGCCCGACCCGCCAGAGGGGCAGGTTGAGGCCGATCGCCGCCGAGTTAGGCTGATATTCCGTGTCATTGAGGAACGTCCAGCGCAGCACGAACTCGACCTGTACTCGGCCCAGGTTCGTCTTGCCTCCACCGAACGCATTAAAGCCGAAGAACGTCTGGCGCGGGTCTCCGAGGTCCGTCCCGATAACCGAGTCCCGCCAGCCGAGTCCGCCACCGGCGAACACACCACCGCGCGCGCCACCCGGTACCCACGCAGCGTCGAGGTTGTACTGGTACTCCCTGGCCCCTGGCAAGAAGATGGCTTCCACGCTGGGATACAGCTCCACGGTTCCACTTCGAATCACAGGAATGCGCAGGTGACCGCCGAGGAGTTCTCCGTTTGCCCGGGAGTCCCAGCCGACTTTGGCTCCGATGGCGATGGGCGCCCAACGCGGTGCCTCCTCGGCCTGGCGACCTCGGCGAACCTGAGCGTCCAGCCCCGACGGCCCGATGAACAGAAGAAGCGCGAGGGTGATGAAGAGTCGTCGCGTGGTGTGGGACACGTTGAAGTCGGGCCGAGGGTTCGAAGTGCTACTCAATTGTGTAGACGACCCGGTGAACACCGGTGACACACCGGGTCGCCACCTCAACCATATCTGCGGGCGCACGGTCAAAGAAAGACCGGCAGTGTCGCGCCTCCGTTTTGGGGAGGCGCGAAGATGACGACATGCCCGGATCGTGCTCGGGGCCCGACGCGGGTCCCCGCGATCCGGTCGCTCAGAGGGGAAGGCCGATCAGCTGACTGCGCGATGGCATCAGCGCTTCTCCCCCGGGCGGCGGCGTGTCACAGGGTGATGTCGCCGTCCGCCACGCCCTTGAGCACGTCCCGTGAGGTCACGATGCCGACGAGCTCGTCGTTGGAGACCACGAGCGCCCGGTGGATCCGTCCGCGCACGAGGAAGGCGCACAACTCGGGCACCGGCATGTCCGGGTTCACCGCGAACGAGACCGGCGTCATGACATCGGCCACGGTTGCGGAATCGAACGACGTCTCGGGGAACCGTTCCAGCAGCTCGGCGCCCTGCAGGGGTGAGTCCTCAGGCAGGAAGAAGCCATACGGATCTGCCTCGGCCAGATCGTCGAGATCCTCCTCATCCAGGTCCGGGCCTCGATCGGTCTCGGCGCGCAGATTCACCGCGCTGAGATTCATCTCGGCGTCC
>CALHIO010000347.1 GCA_938030915.1 uncultured Gemmatimonadota bacterium | reverse complement strand
ACCGATCCGTGTTGCGGCTGATGTCCGAGGGCTTCGATCCCGAGATGAACGGCACTCCACCGGTCTCCGCTGTCATGGAGCGAAATCCCACCTCGGTGACCCCGGAGACGCCCACCCTCGACGTGATCGACCTGATGAGGGCGCAACGTGTCTCGGTCCTCCCGGTCGTTTCGGATGGGAAGCTCGTCGGGATCGTGAGCGAGCGGGACTTCATGCCCCTGGCGTACGATCTCTTGCACGATCGTCTGAGTCGATAGGGGCGATGTCGGGAGTGGTGATGGAAGGGAGCCGGGGGACGAAGGTCGAGGAACGATTGATCGGAACGGTCGTGGGACCTGACGGAGGTCCCGTGCTGATCTGCGTTGCGGGGATCCACGGGAACGAACCGGCGGGTGTCCACGCGGTGCGGCGGGTCCTCGTCGCACTCGAAGAACATCGAGACGAGCTGGAGGGCTCATTCGTGGCGCTCGCGGGCAACATCGCGGCGCTCGAGGCCGGTCGGCGCTTCGTGGACCGTGATCTGAACCGGGCGTGGACCCGGGATCGACTCGAGCGTCTCCGCGGCAACGGCGCTGCAGGGGCGTCCGTGGAGGACCTCGAGCAGGTTGAACTCCTCGAGGAACTCGAGGGGGTTCTTCGAGACGCGGGCGGACCGGTATTTGCTCTGGATCTGCACACGACGTCAGGGCCCGGCGGGATCTTCTCGGCGTTCACTGACTCCCTCCCGCACCGTGCCTTCGCCGGCGACTTTCCCGTGCCGATGATCTTCGGGCTCGAAGAGCTGGTTGACGGCACGCTCCTGAACCTCCTGAGCGAGAACGGGGTGGTCGCGCTCACCGTGGAGACGGGTCAGCACGAAGAGCCTGCGGCGATCGATCGGGCCGAGGCTGCCATCTGGATTGCGATCGTGTCGGCCGGGCTTCTCCCCGAACGCCTGGTTCCCGAGGCGACCGAGGCGCGCAAGCTGCTACGCAGGGATGCGGGACATCTCCCCCGTGCTCTCGAGATGCGGTACAAGCGCGATGTCGTGGACGGTGACGGCTTCGTCATGCAGCCGGGATATCTGAACTTCCAGTCGGTCAGGGCCGGAGACCGTATTGCGCGGGATGCGCAAGGTGATGTGATCGTCTACGAAGACGGCCGGCTCCTGATGCCGCTCTATCAGGAGCAGGGAGAAGACGGTTTCTTCCTGGTGCGTGAGTTCCCCCAGTTCTGGATGGGGGTGTCGCATGTCATGAGGCGGATGGGCCTGTCCCGTCTGGCGTTCTGGCTCCCCGGGGTGAAGAGGGTCGAGGACTCCGACGACGAGGTAGTCATCAACAAGCGGGTCGAACGCTTCTTTGCCCGGCAGCTGTTCCACCTGCTCGGCTTTCGCCAGCTCGAAGACGCGGGTTCGTCTCTGCTGATGCGTCGGCGGCGGTTTGACGAGGGGCGCTACCTGAAGCATCCGCCTGCCCCGATGTCGCTGGAGACTCCGCCCGGTTCGGACTGACCGGTCGTGTGTGGTCGATACGCCCTCGCGACGCCTCCGGTGGATCTCGTCGAGGCCTTCGACGTGCCCAAGCCCACCTTCGATTGGCCGCCGCGCTTCAACGTCGCTCCCGGACAGCGGGCCCCGATCGTCGCCGAGGACGCCCGAGGACGTCGCATGGGGCTCCTGACGTGGGGGCTGGTGCCGCGGTGGATGGATGAGCCGGGGCGCGGCTTCATCAATGCCAGGGCCGAGTCCGCCCCGATGAAGCCGTCCTTTCGGGAGGCTCTCTCTCGCCGGCGCTGCCTCGTGCCGGCGGACGGCTTTTACGAATGGCAGCCCGCCCCGGACGGCGGCCGGAAGACACCGTTCTGGATTCACCCCGCCGGTGGGGGCGTAGTCTCCTTCGCGGGTCTGTGGGACAGTTGGGAACGCCCCGGGCACGAACCGCTCCACACCTTCGCGATCCTCACGACCGACGCGAACGACGACGTGCGGAAGATCCACGACCGCATGCCGGTCGTGATCTTCGAGGCCGACCGGGCCATGTGGTTGGATCGTGATGCGTCGCCAAGCGAAGTGAAGGCGCTCCTTCATCCGCCCGCGGGCGGGACGTTCGTGTCTCATGCCGTGAGCACGCGCGTGAATACGCCGGCCGAAGACGACGAGTCGCTGATCGTGCCACTCGGGGGCTGACCAGGCTACCTTCTGCCCAACGCCATCCTTGCTGCCGACTCGCCCGGGGCCACCGTGCTGACCGTCTACGAGAAACCCACCTGAACCACATGCCGGAAGCTCGTGAAGCTTCTCGAGGAAGAAGGCGTGCCCTTCGAGCGTGTGGACTACTTCGTCGATCCTCTCGATGAGGTGACGCTTCGGGATGTCCTGGCCAAGGCCGACCTCTCAGCACGGGACGTGCTGCGGACACGCGATCCAGCGTACCGCGACCTCGGACTCGACGACGAGACGGTCGACGACGCGTGGGTGGTTGCAGCGATGGTCGAGCACCCCGGACTGCTCCAGCGCCCGATCATCGTGAAGGGTGACCGGGCGGTGCTGGGGCGGCCCATCGAAAACGTTCGGGCGCTGTTTCGGGAGACGTAGCGACCGGGTCGCCGTTCAGCTCGCCGGACGCCCTCCCCGCCGCGAGGGAATGACCCGACCCGGCAGCGAAAAGAGAATCTCTCCGTCCTCCACGGCGAACTCCCCGTTCACGATGACGTGGTCGATCCCGCTCGCGTGCTGATGCGGCTCGAAGAAGGTGGCTTCGTCGGCGATGGTCTCCATGTCGAAGACGACCAGGTCTGCCCAGTGACCGACGCGGATCTCGCCGCGGTCCTGAAGCCCCATGATCCGGGCAGGCAGGGAGGTCTGAGACCGGATCGCCGCCTCGACCGAAAGGGCCCCCGCGGTCATCGCGTAGTGCCGGATCTTGCGCGGAAACGTTCCGTAGTAGCGCGGGTGAACGGAGCCGTCCGATTCGACCGCGATCCCTCCATCCGAGGCGGTCGCCACCCACGGCTGTGCCGCGTAGTTCTCGACGTCGATCTCCGACATGGAGAAGCCGCGTAGCCGGCCGCCGCCCCGGCGGTCCGGGTCACCCTCGAGCTGCAGATCGATCGCCATCTGCACGGGGTCCACACCGCGCTCGTCCGCGACCTCCCGGAGGCTCTTGCCGACCCACTCCTCCCGCGGGTACTCGAAGATCACCACGCGGTCCGCGCCACCTCGACGGCGGATTTCGTGCTCGATGTCCCGTCGCACCATGGCGTTCCGCTCCGCGTCGGCCACGACCATGCGGAGCTGCTCCGCCGGGGACGCGTCGACATCCCGGGAAGAGGTGGCCCAGGCGGGGATCAGGCGCGTGTTGCCATCGGAGCCGCTGGTGGCGTACGGGTACTGGTCCGCCCACACGCGGACACCTTCGTCGCGCGCCCGCTGGATGAGCTGGATCGCACTTCCGCTGGATCCCCAGAAGTGCGCGCCCTTCGCCTTGATGTGCGAGGCGACGACCCGGGCCCCGGAGTGGCGCCCGATCTCGATCGTCTCCATCACCGCATCCTGCAGGGTGGGCGGGCCCGGCTCGTCCTGGCTGGGCCAGAACCACATCGGGTCGGCGCCCTCCGAGCGCTCATGCGAGATGTACACCCCGTCGAAGGCGACCAGCTCCTCGGCGACGCGTGCGACCTCCTCGGTGGTGCTCCAACGTCCGGGGACGTACTCCAGCCCTGCGGACATCCCGACGGCACCCTCCTCGAGCGCCTGCCGGACGAGCATCTGCATCTCGTGCACCTCGGCGTCCGTCGCGGGGCGCTGGACGTCATCGCCCATGACCTCTCGACGTACGGTCCCGTGCCCCACCATGAGCATCACGTTCGGGCCGACGCCCTGCCGCTCCAGGATCGAGCGTTGATCACGGATCGGCCACGGGGAACGCCCGTCGTGATTCACGACCACGGTGGTCACGCCCTGGGAGACGACGTTCGGTGCGGACTTACGGTGGATCGAATCCGTGCGGATCGTGGATCCACCGATACGCGCGCTTCCGTCGTCCGCATGCGAATGGATGTCGATGAAGCCCGGCGACACGTAGCGGCCCGTCGCGTCGACCACTCGATCCGCAGTCGCGTTGTCGAGCATCCCGACCGCCACGATCCGGCCGTCACGCACTCCGATGTCGGCACGGAACCAGGGATTGCCGGTTCCATCGAGGACCCGGCCGCCCAGAACGAGCATGTCGAACGGGCCGGTGTCCTGAGCGCGGGCGGCCAGCGGCGTGACCAGGGAAATCGTGAACGCGAGGATCGCGGTGAGGGCAGTGCGCTGCATGGAGGTCGTTGCGGTAGAGGAGATCGTCTGGGTACGAGTCCGAGTGGAAACGTCGGATCGTACCCAGCCCCACGTGCGGTCGCCAGCGCAGGGTCGCGCGATGTCCCGCCCCCTGAGTGCGCTAGCCGCCGACCTCGTCGAACGCGTCCCGGATCCGCCCCAGACCTTCGAGGAGCTCGTTCTCCGGATTCCCGAAACCGAGCCGGATGAAGTGGTCCATGCCGAAGTGGTCACCGGGGACGACCAGCACCGACTTTTCGACGCGCAGTTTCTCCGCGAATTCACTGGAGTTCACCGGGGCGTCGTAGTGCGTGTAGCAGATCGCGCCTGCGTCCGGTGGCTGATACCGAAAACGACCCTCCTGCGCCGACATCCAGTCTTCGAGCACACCGAGATTCTTCCGGACGATCCCTCGCGTACGCTCACCGATCCGCTCACGGGTGTCGGGCTCGAGCGCCACGCAGGCCAGCTGGTCGGAGATCGATGCCACAGCGATCGTCGTGTAGTCGGTCCGCCCCCAGAGCTCTTCCATGATGCCTTCCGGGCCGACGATCCATCCGAGGCGGAGGCCAGGCAGCCCGTATGCCTTCGAAAGGGAGTTCGTCACGAGCACGCGATCGTGGACGCCCCAGAAGGACGGTGTGCGCTCGTCGCCGCTCTCCGCCCCGGCGTACACCTCGTCCGCAAGGATCCAGGCACCGTGCCGCTCGGTCATCTCGGCGATCGCATCCATCGAGGCCCGTGTGAGGGACGCGCCGGTCGGGTTGTTCGGGTTCGTGATGAGAACGAACGACGCTCCGTCGACCAGCGCGGCCTCCAGAGCGTCCAGGTCCGGCTGCCACCCATCCTCCTCGCGGAGGTTCACGCCCGTCAGTCGCGTGCCAAAGGACTCCAGAAGGCCGGGGACCTGTCCGTAGGTCGGGAGGATGATGGCGGCCTTGGCATCCCCCTCGAAGAGGTGCCAGAAGCAGGTAAAGTTCGCCTCGGCTCCGCCGGTCGTGACGAGCACGGACGCGTCGCTGGCGTCCTCGTACTGGCCGGCGATGAGGGACCGGAGCTCGTCCGAACCGTTGGACTGGCCGTACCCGAGGAGGGTCGAGCCGACGTCGACATCTCGTCCGGAGAGCTCGATGAGGTCATCCGTGGTGAGCGGGTGTACCCCGCTTTCGGACAGGTTGATTTCGACGCGGTGCTCGTAGGTGGACTGCCACCGTTCCATGCGGAAGGGCGAATAGCGCACGACCTGCTCCTGCTGGTTTCGGACCTGGGAAGGGCGACGTCGCCCCGGAAGGGTCGGGATCGTAGGTGGCCGTGCGGACGAGGAAAAGGGTGGCGCACCCAGATCGATCCCCCCGGAGCCCGGTCGACCTGCGTCGTGCCGTGGTCCGCGAGCAGACGAGGTGGTGACGATGCGTTCGTCGCCGATCTTGGCCACATTGAGGGGCTGAACGCGTCGTTCAACCCCATGAAGACATCGTATGCGTAAGGTCCTCCTGGTCATTCTCGACGGCTGGGGTCACTCCGATTTCGAAGGCGAGCCGACCGAGGGAAACGCGGTTGAGTTGGCGGACGTCCCCACGTTCCGGCGCCTGCACGACGTCTTTCCCCATACGCGGCTGGCGTGCTCGGGCGCGGACGTAGGACTGCCCGAGGGGCAGATGGGCAACTCGGAGGTCGGGCATCTCAACCTGGGAGCCGGTCGGGTGGTGTATCAGGACATCGCTCGGGTGGACAAGGCGATCGCGGACGGCGGGTTCGCTGCGGCCCTTGGACTCGACGGTCTGGTGGAGCAGGTACGGGCCGCGGATTCGAAGATCCACGTAGTCGGGCTCGTATCCGACGGCGGTGTGCACAGTCACACCCGGCATTTCATGGCGCTCTTCGATCTGCTGCCGGCGGACGTGCCTGTCCGGGTGCATTGCATTACGGACGGGCGTGATACGTCGCCCACGGGAGGTATCGGCTACCTGGCCGAGATCGATCACGCGTGTGCGCGCAGTGAGGAATGGGCGATCGCAACGGTCTGCGGCCGCTACTGGAGCATGGACCGCGACCGCCGCTGGGACCGGACGCAGAAGGGGTACGACCTGATCGTCTCAGGTCAGGCCGAGGTCTGGGCCGACGACCTCGGATTCCTGCAGCAGAGCCACGACGACGGGACTACGGACGAATTCGTCCTTCCGACGGGGATGCGTGGCGTTGCGGAGGATGGGGTCTCGGCCGACGACGTGGTCATCCTGATGAACTTCCGGTCCGACCGGATGCGGCAGCTGACCGCCGCTTTGTCGAGCGACGACTTCGACGGCTTCGAGAGGACGGGTGATCGGCCGGCGACGATCGTGACGATGACCGAGTACGGGGAGGGACTACCGGTCACCATCGCGTTCCCACCAGAGAACGTCCGTGTCGGGCTCTCCGAGTACCTCGCCTCCCTCGGCAAGCGCCAGCTGAAGGTCGCCGAGACGGAGAAGTACGCCCACGTCACGTACTTCTTCAA
>CALHIO010000346.1 GCA_938030915.1 uncultured Gemmatimonadota bacterium | reverse complement strand
CGGATCGAGGGCTGCCGCGCGGTGGTAGTCCCGGTCCTGAACGGGCTCACCGACGAGGAACTTGGGCAGGTATACCCTGGCGACACGCCCGCTCACATGGAGGGAATCACCAGCCGCGGATACCTGATCCACACGATCTGGCACCTCGGATGGCATCTCGGACAGCTCTACTACCAACGGCTGGGAGAGCAGTCCCCGACGTGAACGGAACCCGGGGCCTCGGACTGCCCCGCGTGACGCTCAGTTCCTCCCGCGCTTGAGCACCGATCCGGCCCTCACGTCCCGATACGTCCCGTCCTCGACCGTCACCTGGCCATTGACCAGAACCCAGTCGATTCCCACCGGGTACTGATGTGGTTCCTGGAACGTCGACCGGTCGATCACCGTCTCCGGATCGAAGACGACGAGATCCGCGAACCAGCCGGCCCTGACCTGTCCCCGCTCGCGTAGACCGATCCGCTCCGCAGGCATGGCCGTCATCTTCCGGATCGCCTGCTCGAGCGTGAGGACTCCACGTTCGCGGGCATAGAGACCAAGGACTCGCGGGAATGTCCCGTACCATCTCGGGTGCGGATGGCCATCTCCGGGGGCGACGAGTCGTCCGTCGGATCCGATCATCGTCTGGGGGTGGGCCATGATGGCTTCTACATCCGCCTCGTCCATGGCGTGGTAGATCCCGCTGGCCCCTCCGCGTCGGACTGCTTCAATGACCAGGCGGGCTCCCGTCTCGGGGGTCGGCTCCAGTCCATCCCGAACCGCCCAATCGTGCAGCGTGAGTCCTTCGAGGGAAGGGTCCCACGGGACCAGCCCGAACTGGACCCGCCTCAGATCGTTTCCGCCGCGATCGTTGATGATGTTGTACTCGATCCCTGCCAGTACGCTGTCTCCCAGCACGGGGTCGTCGGCCCGGGCGAGGAGAGAGTCCGTTCCGCCCGCCATCGCCCACGCCGGGACGAGGATCGTGATGCCCGAATAGCTGGCGGTATACGGGTACTGATCGATCATGACATCGGTCCCGGCACTCCGGGCCGAATCGACCATGGCGAGCGTCGTGGCGGATGCGCCCCACATGGGCTGTCCCACGACCTTGTGGTGCGTGAGCACGATCGGAATATCCGCCCGGCGGCCGATCTCCAGTGCTTCACCGACCCCGTCCAGGAGCCCCAGCCCTTCCTCCCTCAAATGGGAGGTGTAGAAGCCGCCCCGTTCCCCGGCGACGCGCGAGAGCGCCACGACCTCGTCGATCTCTGCGAAGGCTCCGGGAAGGTATTTCAGCCCGGTCGAGATGCCCCAGGCCCCCTGGTCCATCCCGAGCGCCACCAACTCTTCCATCCGCTGCAGCTCCGCGTCGGTCGGGGCTCGATTGGCGAGTCCCATGACTTCTCGCCGCACTGTGTTGTGCCCGACCATGAAGCCGACGTTCAGACCGAGGCCCAGTGCCTGCGCATCCTCCTGATAGGCATCGAGCGGCCATGGAGCGCTGCCGTCGGGCCCCCCGAGAGCCGTCGTGACGCCCTGGCGGACGTGGCTTTCGCCACCCGGGAGCCGCATGAGGGGATCCAGATGCGTGTGGATGTCCACGAAGCCAGGGCTGACCACCCGGCCGGTCGCGTCGATCACGCGGGCGGCACGTGAACGGTCGAGGGGCGCACGCGACACCCGGACGATCCGGTCTCCGCGCACGGCGACGTCCGCCCTGAACCGTGCTTGGCCGGTTCCATTCACGACCGTACCGCCCTGAATCAGCACGTCCCAGTCCAGCCCGCTACTCTGACGCCGATAATGACCGTCGAACGACGTGGACCACGTCTGCCCGCCGTCGGACGAAACCTCCCAGTGCTGGCGTACCTGGTCACCGGAGGCGTCGAGCCGAGACCAGGTGATCCGGTTCAGTACGCGTGCACCGTCGGGGCCCGTGGTTTCGCCCCGCATGACCATCGCCTCATCCTCGAATCCTCCTTCGAGGACGAGAAGCAGCCCCTGGTTGTCCACCCACGTCTGGTGCCAGACCCCCCGCGAGGCGTCGTACGCGCTCAGGCTCCGACCCTCATATCCGAGAGGGGTCGTGTAGTGTTCGCGAAGGACGCACTCGCCGAGCGAGACCGAGAGGGTGTTGTGGCCCGCGAGTCCGCCGTTGGACGCGCGCACGACCCAACGCCCCTCCCAGAAGTCGAAGTGACGATGCTGCTCGGCGGTGCATGGGGTCGGGGTCGGGGCCTGAGCGGCTCCGCGATCCGTCCCGATCGCCACGGCGATGAGTGTGGTGACGAGGATGAGGCGGTGCGTCATGGGACTCGTAGCAGTGGATCCGTTAGCGGCGCGGGAAGATAGGAGCCCGACGCGCTCCTCGCGTCCCCCGCATCGTCCGGTGCGGCTTGGGCGGCGGGACCGGTGATCGCCAACGGGGCGCGGTGAACGTGCTCTCCGGTGAACCGAGACCGTGGACATGACCGGATTCAAATCCGCGCGATGGACGGGTGCGAAACTTTTTGCACGACGCTTACGAATGGTACAGAGCAACCAGAGCGAACCTTATGCTCGGCCGGAGGGTGACGGGATGCGTGGGGAAGGGTCGGTGATCAGCCCGCCGGCTCCGGTCGAGCATGTTCGGTCTGGTCAGGAGCAGCCGGGCCTGCGCAGGCCTGCCCGGACTGCGGTGAGGTGGAGACTGGAGAGGGAGGACGGGATGATGCACGCGTCAAAGAGTGAACGAGCGGCGAACGAGGCGATGGTCAACACCGTCGATCGAATCGCGGTCTGGGCCCTCGTGCTGGGAGTCGTGCTTCTGGCGCTTTCCGCGGTCGGACTGCTGGGGCAGCAGGTGCCGGACGAGTTGACGTTGGACGACGCGATCGCCCTTGCGAAATCGAACAACCCGACGTTTCTCAGCACCGCGAACGATCAAGCCGCGGCGGACTGGCAGGTCCGGGAGGCGTGGGCGCAGTTCGTGCCTTCGGTCACCACGAACATCGGCGGGCCCTGGCAGGAGGCCGGTGCGCAGCGCTTCGGTTCGTTCGTATTCGAGGGACAAAGAACGGATTGGCTTTATACCGGTTACGGAATCGACGCCAGCATGAGGATCGACGGCCGGTCGATCTTTGGCGTCCCCGCAGCACGGGCGAACAGACGGGCGACGGAGGCGCGGAGCACATCGCCCGAGTTCGAGCTCGATTCACGGGTCGGCTTTCAGTACATGACCGTGCTTCGAGCGGAGGACGGGGTCGATGTGGCACAAAGACAGCTCGATCGCGCCCGTCAGAATCTTCGGATCGTCAACACGCGGGTCGAGATGGGGCCGGCGGCAAGAACCGAGGGGAAACAGGCGGAGGTGGATCTCGGCCGGGCGGAGGTGGTGTTGATTCAGGCGGAACGGGATCTTCGCCAGGCGAGACTGATGCTTTCCGAGCAGATCGGCGTGATCGTGCCCGGTGATATGCGCCACTCGAGCGAATTCGAGGTCTTCGAGCCCGACTTCGAGGTGAGCGACCCCCTCGTCATGTCGACGTAGGAGCATCCCTCGCTTCGTTCGTTTCAAGCGCAGGAGCATGCCTCACGCGCGGCGGCCCGTCAGGCTGCGACCAGCCAGTACCTGCCGTCGCTCCGGGTCTCCGCGTCGATGCGCGGGCAGGCTCAAGAGGCGCTCAGCTCCGCCTAAGTCGAAAGCCAGGCCCGTCGGATCGCCGATGCTCAGTTCGGCAGCTGCGAATTCAACAACACGCTCAATGACGGGCTCGCGGGTGGTTTATCCGGCTACACGAACCAGGACTGCTCGCAGCTCAGGAGGAGCAGATCGATCGACTCAACGATCTGGTTCGCTTCAACCGTGACCGACTCGAGTCGATGCAGGTGGACGTCCCCGTCGGAGGCGTGTTGGCCGCCCTCGACATCCCGCTGCAGGAGGGGCCGTGGGTCCAGTCGGGCCGGAAGCTGTCTCGGGTGGTGGTTCCGTGTCGACTGAAGGCCGAGATCCGCATCACCCAGACGCAGGCCCAGGACATCGTCATCGGCCAGACCGCGCTGATCGACACGCGCACGGACACCATTCAGGGCACCATAACCCGCATCGATCGCGCGGTCCGGAACGGGACGGTCACGATCGATGTGACGCTACCACCCGATCTGCCGCCCTCCGCGCGCCCGGACCTGAGCGTGGACGGTAACGTGATTATCGAGCGCCTCGACGACGTTCCGTACGTGGGACGCCCGACCTTCGGTCAGGCCAACCAGCGGGTGAGCATCGTCAAGCTCAGCGACGACGGCGACTTCGAGGATCGAGTGACGATCCAACTCGGCGCGAGTTCGGTGAACGACATGCAGGCGCTCGAGGGACTGATGGAGGGTGATGAGGTCATCCTTTCGGACATGTCTTGCTGGGACGGTTTCGACAGGGTGAGGATCCGGAATTGATCTGAGCCGGTCCCGCGGACGTCGACGTCTGCGGGGCCGGGCACCCGCCCATCCAGTCGGGTTTGGCCCGGATCGGAATCAACACACGCGTGGACGGTCTTTCCGCCGACAGCCGGGCGCCTGCATCCTCTTCGAGCGCTGCCTGGAACGCGGTCGCGTCAGGAATAGGCCGAGGGCGGATGCGGCGCGCCTGCGCCACCCGCGTCCTGTGGTCTTCGGCCCCGCCGGGACGTTACCTTTTTCCAGGTTCCGTGTGACCGATCGACCCACACGGGCGCCCCCGTCCACATGCGCGCGAACCTTTTTGCCGGGAGCGGCGTTCTTTGCAGCAGCGTTCGATCAAGGTCTTGCTCGTTGACACGGACGAGACCTTTCCCGGCGATCTCCAAGGGACTGTGAGCGACGCGTACAACGGTGCGCTCGACATCGAGTGGGTCGGAGAACTCAGTCAGGCTCTGGCCCGACTGACGCAGGGTGGATTCGATGCGGTGCTCCTGTCGCTCGAGCTGCCGGACAGTCAGGGGATGGTGACCTTTGACCGGGCGTGCGCGTTCGCGCCTGACGTGCCGATCATCGTGATCTCGGACCACGCGGATGAAGAGGCAGCAGTGTCGACGGTGCAAGCCGGGGCACAGGACTACCTCGTGAAGGGTGAGTTCGAATTGCCCTTGTTGGTGCGCTCCG
>CALHIO010000345.1 GCA_938030915.1 uncultured Gemmatimonadota bacterium | reverse complement strand
GTCTCTCACGACGGCCTCGAAGTGGATGACGTCACCGGTACGCGCTTCCGTCGGACCGCCCGACAGATCCAGAGAGACCCCGGGCAGAGCCTCCACGTCGTACCCGATGGACGTCGTCGCGCCCTCGAACGAGGCCGTGATCGTCGTACGTCCCGATGCTACGCCCGTGACGTTTCCGAAGCCGTCCACGAGGGCGACCGAGGGGTCGGACGAGCGCCACGCGACTGCCGGATCCGGTCGGTGCGAGCCGTCCGCGTGGAGGGCTCGCACGTCGTGCTGGATCGTCGTGCCGACGAACAGGGTTTCGTGCTCGCCCGTGACGTCGAGCGCGTCGACGCGCGGCCACTCGACTACGACAGGGACCGTGACGGAGAGAGGTGCGACGCCCGCCGCTGTGGGCACGACCAGTGTTGCGATGACTTCGAATTCTCCCTGGGCGAGACCCTCGACGAAGCCGTCGCCGACCCGCACCGAACCCCGTGGACCCACGACCCGGAGTGGGACGTCGATCGTCGCGCCGGAGGCATCGACGGCGGAGACGGAGAACGGCACCTGCTGCCCGAGCGCAACGACGACGCGATCGGTGCTGGGCACGAGGCGAGCGACGCGGGTGGCGTCCTGGGCCGTAGCCGGCGTGGATCCGAGTGCCGCGAGCAGAACGGTGACCAGGGCGACGGCGAATAGAGAAAGACGGTTCATGACGACCCGCTGGATTCTGGAGACACGTCTCCCGAGGATCCGGTTCGAGGTGATGGGGGCGCCGAGGCGCCGGCGATCAGTTCGTCGGGAGCTCGAGCACGTCGAGTTCGGCGACGAGCGCAATCTGCGATCCGTCGGGGCTCACGGCGAGCCGGGAGAGGTTCACATGCAGATCGGAGAAGTCTGCGATCTGCTGCCACGTCGCATCGAGCTCGTACCGGCGTGCGAACACGCGCGGGCCGTCGGCCATCAGCAGCACCCGGTTCGGCGTCCACGCGTGAAAGTCGCCGCCCGCCACGGTTTCCGCGATCGGCTCCGGGTCACCGCCGTCGCCTGGCAGACGCATGATCGTCGTCGAGCCGTCTTCGTTCCGCTGCACGTACGAGACGTCGAACGTGCCCGGGATGCTTTGGATCGAACGCCCGATGTCCTCGGTCACGACGCGCGACCGACCGGTGCGCACGTCCCCGACCTGGAGCGTCGGCGGGCTGCCGAGAACGAACATGACTAGCGTCGATTCGTCGACCCACTTGTGATACCCGACCGGGGCCAGGTCCGGCAGGATGACGGAGGGGTTCAACCCGTCCAGGCTGAACCTCCATAGACGCTGAGTCGAATCGGCCTCGACCCGGATCGTCGAGATCCCTGAGCCGTCCGGCAGCGGGGTGGCCGAGTATTCACTCTCGGGTGCGCTCTGCGTGATTCGCGTCACTCGCTCGGTCGCAAAGTCGTAACGCCAGATGTCGGATTGTCCGCTCTGTGCGTCGTTGGCCGTGTACCAGAGCCCCGATCCGTCGGGCGTGAAGTGCGGCTGATTGTCGTAGTCCGGACGCTGCGTGAGGTTGGTCGGGGCGCCGATCGACGGGAGTCCCTCCGGGCCCCTGGAGAGGTCCGCGAGCAGGATGTCGGCGTCACGCGGTGGAACGAAGGCCGGCGCCTCTGCTTCTGCGGCGGGGATCGCGTCGTCCGGTGAGCCACCGCATGCCCCGGCGAACGCCAGGACCGTGGCTGCGAGTGCCGCGGCTACGCACGAGCGCTGCTTCTGCGCAGAAACCGTCATGATCCCTGGAGAGATGCGATCAGAGAGGCACAGCTTCCGGGCGCGCCGCTGCTTCCGAGCACGAGGCTCAGGAAGCGGGGCAGGAAGCCGTCGAGATCCTGGCCACCCGAACCGAGCACGCCGCTCTCCGCAAGATCGAAGAGCTCCCGCTCACCGGGGAAGCGCACGATCGCAGTGGTGACCGCGATGGTGGCCGTGGGGCCGAAGCCGAGCCGGAAGAGTGCGACGACCCCGGCTGCCGCGGACCGGAACGTGGCGGCTCTGCCCCGTTCGCCCGGACCGAGCGCGATGGCGTCGCCGGCCGCGTCCAGCCGGGCATTCCAAGCAGCCGACTCGGTGTGGACGCGGCTCATCCCTTCCTGGGCGTTCCAGTCACTTTGAAGGCCCAGCACCAGGCTACCCTGACGGAACGTGACGAACGCACCGAGGGCCAGCAGCACGACCGTCGGCGCGACCGTGAGGAGCCAGATCCCCGACGGGGTCACGAAGCCACGAGCCGCCAGAAAAATCACGAGACCGAAGCCGACCAGGAGCCAGGCGGCGGCGGCCAGAAGGAGGAGGCCTCCGAGGAGTCTGCTGCGGATGATACCCTTTTGACGGGCCTCATCGACGAAGGCGAAATGCCGTTTCCCCTGAATCAGGAAGCCCGTATCGCGGCCGACGTCGGTGGCGACCTCGAGAATGGTCAGAATTCCGTACCCCAACTCGGCGGCTGCGGCGCCACCACGCGCCGTCATCCACAACTGAGCGAAGGCGAAGAGGAGCAGGATCGCCCCGACTCCGGCGATCGCCATCCCGAGCTCCCAGTTCTCCTCGAACGGACCCAGCGAGTAGAACGGCTGCTCGACCGCGAGCGCCCAAAGCAGAGGCAACACCAGAATGAGGCTGCCTACCCAGCTGAGCCCGATACCGCGCCAGAGCGTGCCCTGGAGTCGCTCGGTTCCTGGAGGGGGCCACGAGAGCTGCGGCGCAGCAGGTGGGATCCCGGACGTGACCTCGTTGCTCATCGCCTTCTCTTGCTTCGGTCAGCGCGTGCTCGGATTACGGCCAAGATACGTGGTCGTCTTGTGGCCAAGATAGACCTTCGGTCCACGATTCGCCGGGTTTTTTCGCAAGACCGCACCCGACGTGACTGC
>CALHIO010000344.1 GCA_938030915.1 uncultured Gemmatimonadota bacterium | reverse complement strand
GACGCGCCGCGCGTATCCCCCCCCTCCACGACTACGACCCGGTCGTCCACTCCGGTGAGCCAATCCGGCAGAGCCTTCACGTCGTCCGCCGTCATCGCGACCGCGATCCTCGTGACTCGGGGGTCCGCCAGGAATGGACGCAGGGCGTGAACCAGGATGGGTTCACCCGCCAGTTGGAGAAGTGGTTTGCGAGCCCCACCCATCCTGCGCCCGAATCCCGCGGCGGGGATCGCGACGCCTACTCTCGCAGGACCCTCGGAGTTCGCCTCACTCACGGACCGAAGCCGTTTCCGTTCCCACCCGCGAAGCCGTCGCCACTTCCGGCCATCTCTCCGACAACGGAGTCGAATCGCGTGTACGCCTTGTGGAAGAAGAGCGGCACGACACCGGTGGGGCCATTTCTCTGCTTGGCGATGATCAACTCAGCCTTGCCCTCCATCTCGTGGCGGTTCTCGGCCGAAGCGTAGTATTCGGGTCGGAACAGGAACATGACGACATCGGCATCCTGTTCGATCGAACCGGACTCGCGCAGGTCTGAGAGCATCGGACGTTTGTCCGTACGCTGCTCCGGACCTCGACTGAGCTGAGAGAGCGCGACCAGGGGCACATCGAGCTCACGCGCCAACGCCTTGAGGCTGCGGGAGATCTGGCTGACCTCCTGGACCCGGCTCTCCGCCTGCCCCGTACCCGACATCAGCTGCATGTAGTCGATCACGATCATGCCGAGTTCCTGTCCGTCCGCGCGAAGGTCGGACTGCATCCGTCGCGCCTTGGCTCGCACTTCCAGGACATTCGAGCCAGCCTGATCGTCGATCCAGATGGGGGCGGTGTTGAGGTGTCCGGCCGCCTTCGCGAGGCGGGAGTTCTCCTCCGGGGAGAGGCGTCCACGCCGCAGGTTCTGAGCATCGACACGTCCCTCAGAGCAGAGGATCCGCTGCACGAGCTGCTCCGAGGACATCTCGAGCGAAAAGATCCCGACCGAGGTCTGATGATTGATCGCGGCGGACGACGCGACGTTGAGCGCAAACGCTGTTTTCCCCATCGACGGACGGGCCGCGATGATGCACAGGTCTCCCTTCTGCAGCCCCGTGGTCATACGATCGAGATCGGTGAAGCCGGTTGCGACCCCGGTGATGCCGGAACCGGCCGTCTGACGCTCCTCGATCTTCTCGAAGGTCTTCCAGAGGATGTCCTTGATCCAGACGAAGCCTTCGCGCTTATGGCTGTCAGCCACCTCGAAGATCTTGGATTCGGCGATATCAAGGATCTGGTCGACGTCGCGCTCGCCCTGATCGTACACGTCGCGAATGATCGACGAGGCACGCTCGACCAGCCGCCGCAAGAGCGCCTTTTCGCGAACGATGCTCGCGTGGTACTCGATGTTCGCCGCGGTGGGCACTGCATCTACGAGCGTCGCCAGATAATCGAGCCCACCCGCCGCGTCGAGCTCACCGGTCTTCTTGAGCTCCTCCGACACCGTGATGGGGTCGATGACGTCGCCGCGTTCGAAGAGGCGCGCCATCGCCGAGAAGATCCGGCGATTCCCCTCACGGTAGAACGCCGCCGAATTGACCTTCTCGATCGCCCGAATGACTGCCTCGCGGTCGATCATCATCCCCCCGAGCACCGCCGTCTCCGCCTCGAGCGAAGCGGGCATGGGGCGGTCCCAGGCGACGGATTGGGGGATGGGGTCGGACAAGGGCGTCAGTGGAGCAGTGGGCGATTTCGGAGGGCCACGATTCTACGGGGTCGCACGCCCCGAGCCAAGCCCACCAGGACGTGAATGCAGCTTACGCGCTACCGGGATCGTCACACCACGTCGATCACGGAGCGGAGCAGCTGAAGGTCATCCCAGAACAGGCGGGTCCAGCGCCGGTTCCGAAGAAGCGCCGCCGGATGGTATGTAACCACCAGAGGTACTCCGTGATACGTGTGCACAGAGCCTCGGAGCTTACCCAGTGCCACTCCGTCTCGACCCGTGAGCAGCCGGGCAGAGAAGGACCCGACCGCAAGAAGTGCTCGGGGCTTCACCAGATCGATCTGCTTGAGCAGGAACGGCGAGCACGCCGCAATCTCGTCCGGTTGAGGATCGCGATTGCCCGGCGGCCTGCACTTCAGAACGTTGGCGATGTACACCGAGTCCGCTCGGCTCAGACCGACCGTCGCGAGTAGAAGGTCGAGGAACTGTCCCGCCATACCCACGAAGGGGACTCCGCTCGCGTCCTCGTTCGCGCCAGGCGCTTCTCCGACCACCATGAGACGAGCGCTCGGAGGGCCATCCGAGAAGACGACCTGCGTACGTCCGCCGGACAGTCCGCACCGAGTGCACCCCAGGGCGATCTCGCGGAGGCCTTCGTAGTCGTCGGGGAGGATGAGCGTTCCGCCGTCGCTCGTCCTTCCCGCCGTCGCACCCGTTGTCGGACGCGCCCCGGGCTCGGGCGCGGGGGTGCGTGGAGCGCTCGGAGCGAGATCATCGGATGAGCGGCCTGCCCGTGCGCTCGAAACCCGCCGGAGCGCCTCCTCCCGAGTCATGCCGTCGAGGAAGAGGTCGCCGCCGCCCATTTCTACGCGCTGGCGAAGAAGTCGGGCCGCCTCTTCGGCGGACAGCCCTGAAGGCACGTCCGGCTTCGTCACGCCTGCACCTCACCGAGGAGCGTGGCGACACGGTCGAGGATCTCTTCCGCGACCTCGTCCTTGGACAGGAGAGGAAGAGCCTCACTCGAACCATCCGGGGTCAGGAGCGTGACCCGATTCGTAGAGACGCCGAATCCGGCCCCGTCCTCCGTCGCGTCATTTGCGACGAGCAGGTCGAACCCCTTCCGCGCGAGCTTCTCTGCGGCGTGCGCCAGCACATCGTCGGTCTCCAGCGCGAAGCCGACATTCAGGCTGCCCGCCTTTCGCGCGGCTCGCGTGTCGTTCGCCACGTCCGGGTTCTCGGTCAGGTCCAAGGTCAGCGCATCGCCCGTCGCGGCTCGCTTCACCTTGCTGTCTTTCGCATCGGCGGGCCGAAAGTCGGCAACCGCCGCGGAAAAGACGTTCACGTCACTGCCCCCGATTCGCGCGGCGACCGCGTCGTGCATCTCCTGCGCTGTCTCCACACGCACGACTTCCACCCCGAAGGGCGGATCGAGCGACGATGGCCCGCTGACCAGCGTGACCTCCGCGCCGCGCCGACACGCCGCCTGTGCGATCGCGTAACCCATCCGACCCGACGAC
>CALHIO010000343.1 GCA_938030915.1 uncultured Gemmatimonadota bacterium | reverse complement strand
GTACGTCAGAGTCCCGGACCGGGACACGACGCCGATCGGACCCTCGGCCACGATCTGAGCGGGAAGGATCCCGACCTTCGACTGACCGGGTGAGATCAACCCCGGGCAGTTGGGCCCCAGGATCCGCACACCCTTGTCGCGGGCGAAGGCATGGGCCCGAGCCATGTCGAGCACCGGGACGCCCTCGGTGATCGCGACGACGAGCGAGACCCCGGAATCCGCGGCCTCCAGCACCGCGTTGGCGGCGAACGCCGGTGGCACGTACACCACGGAGGTGTTCGCTCCGGTCTCGGCGACCGCCTCATCCATGGCGTTGAAGATGGGAACGGTCATTCCGTCCGGACCTTCGAAGGTCTGTCCGCCCTTCCCGGGCGTGACGCCGGCGACCACCTGCGTCCCGTACTCCATCATCTGACTCGTGTGGAACGAGCCGTCCCGGCCCGTGATGCCCTGAACGACGAGCCGGGTGTCGTTATCGATGAAAATAGCCATGTCGATCTATCCCTTCGCCAACTCGACGGCCTTTTCCACGACGTCGTCCATCGACGTGTAGGCCGAGAAGCCCGCTTCTTCGAGAATCTGGAGGCCGAGTTCCTCGTTCGTGCCGGTCAGTCGGATCACGATCGGAGGCTTGATATCGATGCGTCGCGTCGCTTCGACGATCCCGTTCGCGACATCGTCACAGCGGGTGATCCCTCCGAAGATATTGAAGAGGATCACCTTCACGTTGGGGTCGGAGGTAATGATCTCCAGGGCGGAAACCACCTTGTCGGGGTTGGATGAACCCCCGATGTCGAGGAAGTTCGCCGGCTCACCACCGTAGTACTTCACAAGATCCATCGTGGCCATGGCCAGTCCCGCGCCGTTCACGCAGCACCCGACGTTCCCATCAAGCTTGACGTACGACAGGCCCGCCTCGCGGGCCTTTGTCTCGGATGCGGGCTCGGCCGAAAGGTCACGCATCGCCGCGACCTCAGGACGACGGAACAGCTCATTCCCATCGATGCTCATCTTGGCATCGATCGCCTTCACCTCCCCCTCAGGCGTCGTGATCAGCGGGTTGATCTCCGTCATGGAGGCTCCCGAATTCACGAAGGCATCGTAGAGCTGAGCAACGACCTTGCTCGCCTGCTTGATGAGCGGGGGATCGTCGTACAGGAAGTTCGCGAGCCAGAAGGCCTGGTGCGGAAGGAGCCCATACCTGGGGTCCACGGAGAGCTTGCGGATTCGGTCAGGGGTCGACGCGGCAACCTCTTCGATATCCATCCCGCCGTCGGGCGACACCATGAAGGTGGCGGCCTGATTCTTCCGGTCGATGAGAACGCCGACATACGCCTCGGTTTCGATATCCTCGGCGGGCGTCACGAGTACCTGCTCGACAGTGAGGCCTTTGATGTCCATCCCGAGGATGTTCGAGGCATGCTCCCGGGCTTCGGCGGCGTCATTGCAGTACTTCACGCCGCCGGCCTTACCGCGGCCTCCGGAATGAACCTGGGCCTTCACCATCACGGCTCGGCCGTACTCCTTCGCGATTGCCTCCGCTTGGTCGGCGGTCGTGGCGACCTGTCCCGGCGGTACGGGGATGCCGGCCAGAGCGAAGCGCTCCTTCGCCTGGTACTCGTGGATGTCCATGCGTTCTCGTACGAATGGTGGGGATCCCGATGATACGCCGGGCGAACGGCGTGGCCGGGAGAGCAGAAAAAGCTACCAGACCCCTAGAACGGGATCAACGCGTCAGAGGCCCCCGATATCCAGCCGCTCGAGGAGGGCGCGTAGTTCGGCCAGCGCGATCCCGAACCCGGCCCAGTCTCCGGCTCTCGCACGCTCCTCGGCGCGCTCCAGGAGGGCGAGTGCCGCGGTCGGCCATGGCCCGACCGACCCGGGCTCCGGCGCGGCCGCACCCGCCTCGCCGGATTCGATCTCCGGCGTGAACGGGAGCCCCGCCATCTGGGCGATCGCCTCCGCGAGAGATTCAGCCATGACGACCCGGACCCCATCACTCACGACGAAGCGGGCGAGGTCGGGAATCGCATCCTCCTCCGCGGCGAGGAGGACCGGCTCCATGTACAGGAGTCGGTTCCCCACCGGAACGAGGTGCAGATGCCCCGTCCAGACCTCACTTCCACCCGTTCGCCAGAGCGAAAACTGCTGAGAGATCACGGGGTCCTGTTCGAGGCGGGCTTCGATCAGCCGCGGACCCAGGACCTCGTCGTCGACGGGCACGTCCATCAGAATCGTTTCGGGGACGCCGAGATCGTCCGTCCGGGCCACGAGCATCGCCGTGAGATTCTCGCGACCCGCAGGGACGAACACGTTCGTCAACTGAAAGCGGGCCTCCTCTTCTTCTGGCAGCCGGTACATACCGTATTCGGGCACGTACGGAACGGGGTTGGACGTGTTCGAAAGCTCTTCCGCTTCCACCCACACATCCTGCTGTCCGTGGAATTCCGCTGCGGTCTCCTGATGGTACTGCAGAAGCACGCTGCTCTGGAGTTCGAGGAGTGACCGCGGGTACCGGAGGTGGTCCCGAAGCTCCGACGGCATCTCTTCGATGTTCCGGAACAGCCCCGGGTAGGCGCTATCGAACGCATCCGCGATCGGATCCCCGATGGGCACACGGTAAAAGATCATCTCTCCCGTGACGGCATCGACCGTGACCTTCACACTGTTACGCACATACCGAACCAATTGGCGAATCGCCCCGAAGTCGTACACCTTCGACAGCGGGAAGGCGAGAGTGCCCGTGAAGCCTTCGAGCACCCACACGACCCGCCCCTCGGTCACCACCGGATAGGGGGCTTCCGGGAAGCGCAGGAACGGCGCTACAGCGAGGACCCGGTCGGTCACGCGCCGCCGGTGGACCAGACGACTGTCGTCCGTCAACTCGGAGGCGAACAGCAGGTTCGCCGCCTGGAACCGCCACGCAAGCAGCAACGTTTTCAGGGTCGACGAGATCTGTATCCCCTCCGGGAAATCCACTCCCGCGACGCCCACGGTGCCGTCGGGCGCCTGGAACTGGTCAGGCCCCGGCGTAACGACAACATACTCGCGACCGCGATCCGTACCGGTTCCGAAGAAGACCTCCGGGCGATCCAGATCCAGCGGCACACTCCCTACAGAGGAGGGGAGTGTCTCGGGCGGAAGGCCGCGCACGAGCATCTCGGGCCGTCCCTCGGCGGTGCGGCTGTTCGCAACACTCGCGACGACCCCGACACCGGCCACATACCGTTCACGCAGGTGCAGATTCTGCCAGTTCGGGTCCGGGATCCCGGTAGGGTCGACTTGCCGCACGGAGATGGTCACGGGCGTGAGCCCCTGCTCCGTCGGATAGCGATCCACGGCGACTCGGTCGAAGTCGTAGTACTGGAAGCGGGCCTCGACCTCCCGGTACGTCGTGAGGAGGGGGGCCGAGACCCCGGAGCCCCACACCGGAAGTCCGGCGAACTGCTCGGCGGCTTCGCCCCAGTCGATGGGCGCATTCGCGTCGAACGCGAAGGGCCTCCGCTCCAGAGACGCGGCGTCCAGTCCGTACGCGAGACGGGTGTACTCCAGGTTGTGCTCGATGAAAGGGGTCTCGCGCTCCAGCTCATTCGGCTCCACGCGGAAGCTCTGAATGACCGAGGGATAGATGTTCCCGATCAGAACCATCCCACCGATGACAGCGACGAAAGAGCCGATCAGAAAGAGCGGACGATTTCGCCAGGCGCCCCACACGGTGGCACCCGCCGCTCCCAGGGTCACGATGGTCAGCGTCTGCAACGCGGGAAGCCGAGCTTCGGCATCCGTGAACCCGAAGATCCCCTGCACCGCTGAGTTGCCGGTGATCAGAAGCCCGTAGCGGCTCAGATACATCCGGACGGCGAGCAGGACGAAGAACGCCGCGAGAAGGACCCCGAGATGCCGTCGGGCCAGCTCATGTGCCTGGAGACGGCCACTCCGCCACGTCATGGCGCCGGTGGCGGCGTACCCTGCCACCGTCAGTGTGAAGATGAGAAAGCCGGTGATCAGTGCATAGCTGATCCCCGCGTCGAGCACAGGGAGCCAGAAGACGTAAAAGCCGACGTCCTGGCCGAGCACGGGGTCACGGAGTCCCCATCCCGCGGACGACACCGCATGCAGCGCCTGCCGTCCGAGACCGGCGGGGAGGGATGCGCCGAACCAGAGGCCCAGGAATGCGGCCGCGGTCAGCATCGCCCACAGGACGTATCGCTTGGGGAGCTGCTCGGAGATCTCCAGGTTCCCGAAGCGGCGTCGGATCTGTATCCCACCCAGCGTCGTCGACGCGACCTTCAGGTTGTAGAAGACGAGGATGCCGACGACCACGCCACCGAACACGCGAACGCCGCTCTCCCAGATCACGCGTCGCCAGAACACGCTGAGGTAGCCGGCCTGTGCCTGCCACAGCACCTCTACGTAGAACGACGTCAGAGCGCGCCCCAATACGCCCACGAGGGCAATGACCAGGATCACGGTGATCGCGAGACGACCCCCGCGAAGTGCGTTTACGAGGTCCTGACGGGGCGTATTCATGCAGGGTTCGACCCCCGGACCCGCAAGGCGTTCCTACCGTCCATCGTCAGGGGAGCGAGACCCCGTGACCCGAAAGCCACTCATCGACCTCGGAGCGGATCTCTTCGAGGCGCTCTTCTGTCCGGGCCTCGAAGCGGGCCACGATCACCGGTTGCGTGTTGGACGTCCTCAGCAACGCCCAGCCATCGCCGAAGAGTACGCGCACTCCGTCGACGTCGATGACGTCGTACAGCGACGAGAAGTGCGCGACCGCCTGTTCCACGATGTCCCACTTCTGCTCTTCAGTCACGTCGATGCGAATCTCCGCTGTCGACACGTAGACCGGGAAATCAGACACGCGGTCAGCGAGCGTGCGATCCGAACGGCTCAGGATCCAGATGAGCCGACACGCGTCGTACAGCGCGTCGTCGAAGCCGAAATAGTCATCGGCGACCATGATGTGGCCGGACAGTTCACCCGCCAGGAGTGCGCCGGTCTCCTTCATCTTCACCTTCTGAAGAGAGTGGCCAGTCTTCCACATGATCGGCTCGCCGCCCGCGGCCTCGAAGACCTCGGGTAACGCCTGACTGCACTTCACATCGAAGACGAGCTTCTGACCGGCGCCCTTGCGATCGAGCAGGTCCAGACCGAACAGGAGCAGCAGGATGTCCCCCCGCACGATGTCACCGTTGGCGTCGACCGCACCCACACGGTCGGCATCACCGTCGAAGGCGACTCCGAGGTCGTGCGGCTCGGCCCGGACCGCGGCGATGAGGTCTTGCAGGTTCTCGTCCACCGTCGGATCGGGGTGGTGGTTCGGGAAGGTACCGTCGGATTCGCAGAACAAAGGCGTGATCTCGACCCCCATCGCCTCGAACAGCTTCTCGGCGACCAGTGCCCCGCTTCCGTTGCCGCAATCGACCGCGACCTTCATGGGCCGCTCGAGTATGAACCGGCCCGCGATGTCCTCTACATACGCATCGAGGACCTCGATTCGCTCGACGGCCCCTCCGCCGGCGTCGACGTCTCCGGACGTGATGCGCCCGAGCAGAGCCTGGATAGCGTCGCCGTACAGCGCTGCCCGCCCGCACGTCATCTTGATGCCGTTCCACTCGGGAGGGTTGTGTGAGCCGGTGATCTGCACGGCCGCATCGGTCTCGTAGACGCATTCGGCCCAATACAGGACGGGCGTGGGCACTGTCCCGATGTCCAGCACGTCGGCACCCGCCGAGGTGATGCCGCGGATCAGACCGTCCGCCAGGCTCGGTGACGATTCTCGGTTGTCGTGTCCGACCGCTATGCGTGGGCGCTCGAGTCCCGTGGCCGCACGAACGTGGGAGGCGAACGCCCGACCAACCGACTCCGTCACACCCGGGTCCAGATCTTCGCCGACGATGCCCCGGATGTCGTACTGCCGAAAAATGTGCGCCTTCATGAGTCTCCGCAGTCTGTGATCATGTCATGACAGGGCGGGGTCGCACGACCCCACATGGATGGAACCCGGCTACGGACCGCGACGCGGGGGCTCGGATCTATTCCCCGAGCCCGGGCATGGCGCCAGTCAACGAGGTGAGGCCCTCCACGCTTTCCCGAGCGAAGTCGAGCGCCGCGCCCGGGAAGAAGCCCATGTAGACTACGATCGCCACGGATGCGATCAGAGCGATCCGCATGGGCACCGGAATGATGACCAGATCGTGCTGATCGTCGGACAGCTGGCGCTTCATCCACATGAACCATGCCACCCGCAGGTAATACCAGTAGGAGGCGATCGTCGTCAGCACGAGCACCACCATGAGGTACCAGAGCTGGGCGTCGGCGGCGGCCTGCAGCAGGTAGATCTTGCCCATGAAGCCGCCGGTCCCCGGGAAGCCGGCGAGCGACAGCAGGAAGATGGTGAGCAGGACGCCCATCATCGGTTGGGCCCACCCGAAGCCGGCGTAATCCTCGACCTGAAGCCGCTCCTCCGCCTGATGCGCCACGGCGATGACGATCGCAAAGGCGCCGATGTTCATCACCGTGTAGATGAGCAGGTAGAAGAGGAGTCCGGCAGCTGCGGCCTGGTTCGATGCCGTGATCGCGACGAGGAGGTAGCCCCCGTGCGCCACACTCGAGTACGCGAGCATCCGCTTCACGTTCGACTGCACGAGCGCCATCAGGTTCGCCGCGACCATGGTGATCGCCGCCAGCCACCACATGATCGGGAACCAGATGTCGTACGCACCGTCGAAGCCGACCATGAAGACGCGCAGAAAGGCGACGAAGGCGGCAGCCTTCACGGCAGCCGACATGAAGGCCGTGACCGGTGCGGGTGCACCCTCATAGACGTCGGGCGTCCACATATGGAACGGGACGGCCGAGACCTTGAAGCCGAAGCCGATGATCAGGAACGCGATACCTACCGTGAGGAGGGTGGCCGAGCCCGAGCCCGACGAGACTATCTGGCCGATCTCGAAGACGTTCGTGCTCCCGGTGGCGCCATAGACGAGAGCGATTCCGTACAGGAAGAACCCCGTCGCAAAGGCGCCCAGCAGAAAGTACTTGAGCCCGGCTTCTGCCGATTTGCGGTCACGCCGGTTGAAGGCCGTCAGCGCATACACGGCGATCGACATGACCTCGAGGCCGAGGAAGATGACGATCAGATCGCGAGCGCCGCCCATGAACATCATGCCGGCGGTGGAGAGGAGGATCAGCCCGTAGAACTCACCCGCCTGAAGGCGCTGCCGGTACACGTACGCGAACGAGATCATGATCGCGAGTGCTGCCGCCAGCAGGAATATCCAGTTGGCGAAGAGTCTGAAGCCGTCGAGCGCG
>CALHIO010000342.1 GCA_938030915.1 uncultured Gemmatimonadota bacterium | reverse complement strand
GCCAGCCGATCGCCTCGTCGAACCTCGAGATCCACACCGTGCAGCACTTCATTGTCCCCGAACGCCTTCCGGATCCCCTTCACCGTGAGGACCTCCTTTCCACTCGGCCGGCGCGGCTCGAAGCGGAACGTCGGGTACCGTCGGGAGCTGCCGGGCAACACGACGAGCTCGGCCGCCTTCTTCTCGATGAACCTCAGCTTGCTCTGTGCCTGACGCGCCTTGCTCGCCTTCGCCCGGAAGCGGTCGACGAACTGCTGATGATGGGCGATCTCCTTTTCACGGCTGGCGATCTCTTTCTCACGCCGTTCGCGCTCTGCGACCTTCGCGGCGAGAAACTCCGTGTAGTTGCCGCGATAGAGCGTGACCGTTCCGTAGTCGACGTCGAGGATCTGCGTCGAGACGTTGTCCAGGAAGCGATGATCGTGAGAGATGATCACGACCGGCCCGGAAAAGCCCTGCAGGAATTTCTCGAGCCAGCGGATCGAAATGATGTCGAGGTGGTTGGTCGGTTCGTCGAGTAGCAGGACGTCCGGCGCGGACGCGAGCACCTGAGCGAGGAGCACCCTGAGCTTGAACCCACCCGACAACGTGGAAAGGGGTTTTCGATGGACCTCGGTCGGAAGGCCCAACCCTTCGAGAATCGTCGCCGCGCGGGCTTCCGCCGAGTAGCCGTCGAGGCGTTGCACCGTCTCCTCGAGCTCACTGAATCGCTCGTAATCGAAGTCGTCTTCCCCCGCGGCGAGAATCGCTTCCTTTTCGACCAGTGCATGCCACAGCTCTGGGTTGCCCATGAGCGCCACACCGAGGATCTCCTCGTCCTCGTAGGCGAAGTGATCCTGCTTGAGGACCCCGAGTCGAAGGGTTTTCGGGATGGCGACCTGGCCATCCGTCGGATCCATCGTGCCCGAGAGCACATTGAGCAGTGTCGTCTTGCCCGACCCATTGGCACCGACCAGCCCGTAGCGCTCGCCGGGATTCAGCTGAAAGGACGCGCCCGAGAAGAGCGTCCGATCACCGAACCCCTTTTCGAGATTCGAAACCGAGATCATTGGCTCAACCGACCGGATCCTCCGGTCGAACCGTGTGGTGGTCGGTTCTGGCCTGCCACGCGGCCGCCACGGCAAAGAGGCGTTCCTCGCCGAACGGAGGTGCGGCGAGATTGACGCCTCGGGGCACCGTTTTGCCCGTCCGCGGCTCGGTGCCGAAGCCGATCGGCATGCAGAGCACCGGCATACCCGTACCGTCGAACGCCCCGGAGCCCTGCGTGAGGAGGACGTCACACTGGTTGAACAGCTGGGTCTGAATTCGATGCAGAAGCAGCATACGCGCTTGTTGCACCTTCACGTACGTATCGGCGCTCTGGAGCATGCCGTTCAGGAAGCGGGGAAGACGGTCTCCGAAGAGCCGGACGTCACGTCGAAGAGGCTCGATGAAAAAGGCTGTCGGGTCTCCGTGCGAGCCGCCGAGAGGGGGAGACGTGAGTTCTTCCCACTGCTCCGGTAGCGTCACCTCACCCACGACGCGCACGTTGCCCATCGCCTCGAGCTCCCGCACGAATGACCGCCGAAGCTCGGCTACGCGCTCGTCCTCCGGCTCGAGCCAGCCCGGAGCGATCCCGATCCGTGTCGGCCACCGGACAGCGGGGCGATCACCCGGGAACGGGGTCGCAGCCTGGACGTAGTTCGGTGCGGGAGGCAGACCAAGGGTTCTCGGATCGTTCGGGTCCGGATGGGCGAGAACCTGAAGCAGGATAGCCGCGTCGAGAGCAGTCCGCGCCATGGGTCCGATATGGTCACGTGTGTAGCTCAGCGGAATCACGCCGTGAAGGGAGATCCGCCCGAACGTCGGCTTGATGCAGGTGAGTCCCTGCGCATTGCCGGGTCCGACGACCGATCCCCCCGTCTGGGTCCCGAGGCCTGCGACCGCCATTCGGGCTGCCACCGCCGTGCCGGTGCCGGATGACGAACCTGCCGGAGAATACTCCACGTCGTCCGGAGTCCATGCGTTTCGGGTCGTGGGCGTCGTCGTGCCGTACACCTGAGCTCGACCTCCCGCGAGGTTCCCCATCTGCGCTTTCCCGACGACGAGTCCACCCGCGGCCCTCATGGTCGCCACGACGGTCGCGTCGTAGTCGGGCTGAAAACCCTCGTACACGAGCGAACCACCTTCGGTCAGCAGGTCGGACGTGTAGACGTTGTCTTTCGGGGCGAGACACACGCCTCGCAACGCCGCACGGTCTCCGTCCGTGGGCTCCGTTCCGGCGGTCTCCAGGAGTGCATCGAGGGACGGCCGGGCCGCGTATGCCTGATACGCATGATCGTACCGCTCGATCCGGGCGACGTGTGCCCGAACGAGCTCTTCGGGAGTGACCGTGCCCCGACGTACCAGGGAGACGGTCTCCGCCAGCGTGAGTTCGGTGAGGTCATCGAGCACCTGAAGTGGCCTCGGTTCCGGCATGTCCCGCAGGTACTCGCGCGTCGTCTCCCGCCCCCACGCCGTTCCAGGCAGCACGGCCGCACCGCCTGCCGCAGCGGTCGTCACCCACGCCATCCGGTCGAGAAACCAGCGGCGTGAGACCACGCTGTCCTGTGGCGGCCTCATCGCTCCACCTCGTCGGTCCACGCGATGAACGGTGCAGGATGAGGCACGGGAAGATTGAACTGAGGATCGATCTCGAAGTCGGCCGCTACGATGTCCTGCCTGAGGATCGAACGTCCGTTCGCAAGAAGCCGCTCCTGATCCATGGGGGCATCCGGATCGGACTCGGGCAGCACCGAAATGTCCACGCCGAGCAGGGCATACCGGGTCCGGATGTAGACGTCCAGCTCTTCATCGGTTGGCGCGGGGACTTGTCGCTTTGTCATCGATCATTCCTCGGTGGCGTCACTTCCAGCAGGGTCAGGTCCTCCTCCGCTCCGACGTCCACGGACGCCAGCCCGGCCGGGAGCAGGACGGTATCCCCCGCCGTTACGGACAGTGTTCGACGCGTCTCTTCTCCCCACGAGAGAGTGGCCGATCCTCGGATGATCATAAGCACGGATAGCTCATCGGACGCGAACGTGTGCATGGACTCCGAGAGCGCGTTCCACTCGGACATCCGGAAGTGTTCGCACGCAACCAGAGGGCGCGTGACCCAGTCGCCGTCGGCCGCGGCCTCACCGGGGGTAGCGGCCTCCTCCGCGACCGGCGCGAACTCGATACATGCCATCGCCTGGTCGACATGGAGCTCACGATCCGTGCGTCCCCAGTCGAAGACGCGGAAGGTGGTGTCCGAGGCGGTCTGGACTTCAGCCACGAGGACACCGGCCCCGAGCGCATGCACGGTGCCGCTCGGGAGATAGATGCACTGGCCAGCCTCTGCCGGCTCCCGGTTCAGGAGATCAGCAACCGATCCATCCTCGATCGCCGCACGGAACCGATCGGGATCCGTGCCCTCGACAACGCCTCTGTAGATCGTCGCTCCCGGATCGGCGGCCACGACGTACCACGCCTCCGACTTGAGGTGTGCGTCCGGGTGGTCCGCCGCGTAGGCCTCGGACGGGTGGACCTGCACCGAGAGATTTTCCCGGGCGTCCAGATACTTGAAGAGGAGCGGGAACGAGCCGTCGGGCGCCAGCGTCATCGAACCCGTCACGACCGGACCGAAGTCCCGGATCACCTCCCCGATCGTACGCTTCATGAGCGGACCGTTCCGGATGACGGAGTAGGCGGCCTCGCCCCCTCCACCCGACGGGCTCGTCGCAGCCAGATCGGCCAACTCCCAGGACTCTCCGATCGGCGTCTCCGGCCCGCCCGGAAGTGCGCGACCGAACCGTTCGAGGGTTCGGCCGCCCCAGACCTTTTCCTTGTAGATGGGCGCGAGCAGCAGCGGGTACAGAGGCACGGAGGGTCCTGCGTGGTTCAGATCAGGGGGTCGAGCGCATCGATCAGGCGGTCGACCTCAGCGGGCGAATTGTAGTGTACCATGCTCACCCGCACGACACCGTCTCCCCCGTCGATCCCCAGTTGATCGATGAGGCGCGCGGAGTAGAAATGCCCATGCCGGATACCGATACCATGGGCATCGACCGCCGTCACGATCTCCCGGCTCGAACGACGCGACGAGACGAAGGAGACGATCGACACGCGCGCCCCCCGATCGGCCTCGGGACGTCCGACGATCCGCACGCCGTCGCGCCCGGCCAGCAGCGCCATGAGAGGACGGATCAGCTCCTCTTCGTGAAGTGCGATCCTGTCGAACGCGGATTGAACCGCCGCGCGCGGTACGGCGGAGCCTCGTGGCGACGTATCCTCTGTCATGCCCAGCTCGGCCAGGTAATCGAGAATGCCCAGCACGGAGACGCTCAGCTCGTAGTTCGCGTTTCCCGGCTGGAATTTGTACGGAACGTCGTCCTCGGAGACGAAGCCGAAGCCATGGCCGGGGAGCTCACGCAACAGGTCTCGTCGTCCCCACAGGACCGCGTGATGCGGACCGAACGTCTTGTAGAAGCTGAACACGTAGAGGTCCGCGCCGAACGCCCGGACGTCGACCGCTCGATGGGGTGCGAAGCCGACCCCGTCGACACAGAGTATGGCCCCGACTCGGTGAACCAGCCCGGCGATCTCGGAGACCGGATTGATGCTGCCGAGGATGTTCGAGGTGTGGGTCATCGCGACGAGTCGCGTCCGGTCGCCCAGGAGGGGCTCCAGCCCGGCCCGCTCCAGCTCACCCGAATCCGGATCAGCATGCCACCAGCGGATCCGTGCCCCGACACGCTCGAGTTCGAGCCATGGTCCGATGTTCGCTTCGTGGTCCCCCGAGGTCACGATGATCTCGTCCCCCGGCTCGAGCGTTTGGCCTACGCTCGCCGCAATCATGCGAAGCAGCGCCGTCGTGGACGATCCCATGACGACCTCGTCCGGATCGGCTGCGTTGATCAGGGTGGCGACCCCGCGCTGGGCGTCCACGAGCGCGTCCCCCGCTGCGACCGAAAGGGGATAGCTCGCTCCGAGCTGGACGTTGTGTCGGACCAGATGGTCGTTCATTCGATCCAGCACAGGCTGCAGAATCTGCGATCCACCCCCGTTGTCGAAATACACGAAGGGCCCAGCGAGCGCAGGAAACCGACCGCGGACGAAGTCCATGTCCAGCGGTTGAGGTCTCCCGCTCACCGGGCCCTCCACGCCTGCCCCGGAATCAGTGTCCGATCCGCTCCCGGATGATGTTCGCAGTACGCTCGGAGCGGGCATCCGCGATCTCCTCGGCCCATGTGAGCGCCTGAGTCAGATCGCTGATATCCACGCCGTTGATCGTGGCCTGGCCGGTGGCGACACGCTCCGCCCACCGCACAGAGTCGATGTCATCCAGCATCATGTTGAGCGTGATGCCCGGAGAGTCGTGGATGTTGTCACTCGGCATGCCTTCTCTCGTCACGCCCAACTCCCGAAGCACGTTCCGCGACCCCTGCGGAGCGCGGTAGTACTCTCCAATGAAATGGGCACGGGCACTACCGCCCCACTTCTGCGTGAGCGCCTCGGCAACATTCTGCATGCCGCGCTGGTTTCCACCCGAATCTCCGATGAAGACGATGTTCTCGAAGCCATGCTGGTGCAGGCTCTCGGCCATATCTGTCAGCACGGCCTCGAACGTCTCCTGGCGCAGGCTGATGGTGCCCGGGCTCGTCATGTGACCCGTCTGAGGCTCGATTCCGCCCTCCGGCACGAGTTCCAGCACCGGTGCGCACAGCGCATTACCCAAATACGTCGCGATGCGCGGGCAGTTCTCACGAAGCACGTAGTTGTGCTTGCCTGTCACGAGCCATGGGCCGTTCGGCTCCACGCCCCCCGTCGAGATGATCGCCGTCGTCTTCCCCGCCTGAAGGGCATCGCGGACGTCCATCCACGTCATCTCTTCGATCCAGAGCGTCTTCGTCGGCGGAAGCGGATTCGGTGTGTCCGCACAATTCCACTCATTGTCGGCGCAACGGCCGCCACCCATGTCTCGCGGATCCGGCTCGGGACGCTGAAAGCCCGAGGGAGGCCCTTGCCTGCGCTGATTCTGAGCCCGCGGCGGCATCGGCATCGTTCCACCCATGGCGATCGCGTCCCGGATGTAGCCGGCGGTCCAGTCCGCGCGGAAGTCCACGATGTCGCGAGCCCACTCGACGTTCTGCACACGGTCCTCCAGGGAGACACCGTTGATCATCGTGAGTCCAGCCTCGACCCGTTCGTCGTACCGGATCGAGAACGGATCGTCGGCGAACATGTTGAGCGAGATGATCGGGTCGTCGTGCAGGCCATCTCCTTCACCGCTCGGGAAGCCACGCGCGGACATGTAGGCATCGACTGCCCCGTAGTCGTAGTACTCACGCACATGGGCCACGACCACATCGTCCCACATCCCGTTCAGCGCTTCCTCGACGTTGCGCATGCCCGTCTGGTTTCCGCCGCTGTCGCCGAAGAAGATGATGTTCCGGAAGCCGTGCATCTTCAGGCTGTGCGCCACATCCGTCAGCATCGCCTCGAAGGTCGGCTGGGTCATCGAGATGGTACCCGGACTCGTCATGTGGCCCGTCGGCGGCTCCAGATTGCCCTCGGGGACCAGTTTGATCACCGGGGCACACAACGCATCCCCGAGTTCTCGGGCGATCGCATCGCAGTTCGCGCGAAGCACGAAGTTGTGTTTTCCGGTCGCCAGAAACGGGCCGTTCGGCTCGACGCCGCCCGTCGTGATCAATGCCGTCGTCATCCCACGCTCGAGGGCGTCGCGGACATCCATCCACGTCATTTCCTCGATCCACACCGTGTTCGGTGTAGGCAGCGGATTGGGCGTATCCATGCAGTTGTAGACGTTGCCGGCACAGTCGCCACCGCCCATCGACCGCGGATCACGCTGCTGCTGAGCATCGGCGGGCGTGGGCACAGTCAGCAGGACGCCGAGCGCCAGCCCGCTGGTCGCGAGAAGGATTGTCTTCATGGGGTTCTCCCGGGGAGTCGAGTCTCCGGGAGACTGTGGCCGATTCCTCGAACGCGCCAGAGGCGCCGAAGCCCTGATTACATGCTGGCCATGGGACCGGCGCAATGCGCCGTCCACCCACGCTCGCACGCCAGAGAATACAGCACTCCGATGTCCGTTTCCGTAATGGGTCCCTTGCTGCCCCGGATGACGATCCCGAGTTCGTCATCCGGTGGATTCCCGTGCACGAAATCGCTCTGCCGCGTGGTGAGCCGGAGGCTGTTCTCACACCCGGGGCGGAAGTCCATCGCGCACGCCTGATCGAACGCAGCCCGAACGATGGTCGGATCGCCGCCGAGTGCGGACAGGGTCACGCCAAGCTCGTTGCACGCCCAGCTCGAACCTCGTTCGCAGTAGACCGTCTCGACATCGGCGACGTATTCACACGCTCGGTTGTTGCCCTGGACGCACGCCTCCTGCCAGAACGGGAGGTATTGTCCGGGATGGCTGTCACCGACGCCCCTGGACGTGCCCAGGCCGACGAACATCAGAGCCCACAGCCCCGCCGTCGCGAGGCGCGCCGGAGCGAGACCCAAAGCGCCGAGCAGTCGCGCGGGCTCCAGATGGCGGAATACGCCCGTGACCGCGACCGCGTCGATCCGACGCACCATGAGATTCAGAATCGGGATCGGGAGCAGCTTGTCGTAGAACGTGGGGGCACCCGCGAACTCCAGGATCCCGGCGAGCGCGATCGTGAACGACGCGTAGAGTACACCGAAGATGACTCGCCCCTGTTCGGTGCGTGGAGACGTCGCCGGATCCGTGAAGAGGAGGTGCATACCGAGAAAGACCGCGATCGGGATGTACGCATCGCGGAAGAAATACGCGCCGGTCAACGCGTAGAAGCCGGCACTGAACGCGAACGCGGTCGTCACGGCCGCGATCGTCATCGTCGCGACGCCGAACAGGATCTGGGCGGGAAGCGTGACGAGGAAGACGGCCAGATAGATGTGCGGCGGATTGAACAGAGATTGCGCGATCTCCTGCCCGAACGTCGCCCCCGTCGTTCCCGTGAGGATCAGCACGAGCGAGAAGACGCTGAGCGGGAAGGACGACGGGTTGAAGATGTGCCTCGTCCGGCCGTCCCGTTCCCAGTGGATGAACGCCTTCGCCGCGAAGCCGAGCGCAATGACGACGAACTGCCAGTAGTAGTACTCGGGCCTGAACCAGAGGAAGAAGTTGATGCTGAACAGGATGGGAAACGGACCGAACCCGAGCTTGTAGCGGTTCCCCCGGATGAACTGCAGCAACGCGTCGAAGCCGTAGGCGAACAACAGCTGCCCGACGATCAGCTGCATGTTGCCGTACACCGCCGGCAGGAACGCGCCCCAGTACACCATGAGGCTGCCCTGAGCGAGCATCTGCAGCCAGTGGGGCGTCTTGATCATGACCTCCCACGAGAGGTCTCTGCCCGAGCGTGTCGCCGCCACGAAGAAGACAAGGGCACCCAGAGCCAGAACCCCGGCAGCCCCGTAGAAGCTGGCCGTGATGGTGGCGTGCTCACCGACCTGGGGAAGCAGGCGGGTGGTCGCAACAATGGCGGCCGCGAAGCCGACCGGAATGACGGCCGCCTGGGCGGAGGAAAGCTGCCTGAAAATCGTGCGGGGCTCCTTCAGTCCAAAACCTGACCTGCCCCAAAGCTAGCGCGTGCGCTTACATACTCGCCAAGGGGCTCGAGCAGTGGTCCTTCCAACCGCGCTCGCAGGCTAGCGAATAGAGTTCACCTCGATCCACGGCGGTCACCGGCCCCTTGCTCCCTCGAATCACGATAGGGAGGTCTTTATCCGGTGGCAAAGCAGTCGCGAACGCATCCGTTCCCGAGATCAGGAACAGGACGTTGTCACATCCGGGCTGGAAACCAAGCGCGCAGGCACGCTGGAACTCCAGACGGGCCTGCTGAGTCATCCCGAATTCGGTCTGAAGAACGATCCCCCGCTCGTTGCACGCCCAGCCCGATTCCCGCGCGCAATACACTTGTTGCATGTCTGCGAGATGTTCGCAGGCACGGCCCTTACCGGCCTCACATGCCTGATCCCAAAACGGCAGATATTGGCCAGGATGGTGGTCACCGACTCCACCCAGGGCACGCACGGCGAGGAAGGTTACGATCCACAGCCCGGCCGTACGCAAACGGGTTTCGCGCAGCGGGGCGATAGCCAGCAATCGGCCAGGCTCGAGCCGACGCAAGATAGGCGCTTGGGCCACACGATCGATCCAGCGCACGGAAAGGTTCAGGATGGGCACTGGAAGCAACTTGTCGTAGAACTCCGGGGCTCCGAGCGCACCGAGCACGACGACGAGACCGATGCAGGACATCCCGTAGAGAACACCGAAGATCACGCGACCCGACTCGGATTTGGGCGACGTAGATGGGTCCGTGAACAGGAGGTGCATCCCGAGGAACACGGCGATCGGAATGAACGAGTCGTAGAAGTAGTAGACACCGGTGATCTGGAAATACAGCAATCCGAACACGTACGCGCTCACCACAGCCGACCATGTCATCGTGGCCACCCCGAACAGGAGCTGTCCGGGGAGAGAGGCCAGGAAGATCACCGCGAAGATGTACGGCGGGTTGTACTGCGTTTGGGCGATGGCCACGCCCCACGTGATGTCCGTGGTCCCTGTGGCAATCAACAGCAGCGAAGCGATGGCGAGGGGGAACGAAGACGGATTGAAGATGTGCGCCGACTTGCCGTCCTTCTGCCAACGGATGAGCTCCTTGGCCAGAAAACCGACGGCCACCATGGCGAACTGAAAGTGGAACCATTCCGGCTTGAACCACAGGAACAGGTTCATGCTGAACATGACGGGAACGGGACCAAGCCCCATTCCGTACGTGTCCCGGCGCGACCACTGCAGAAGGGCGTCGACTCCGAAGGCGAAAAGGATCTGGGCCAGGATGAGCGGAGCCCATTCCTGAACCATCCTCACGTGCCAGCCCCAGTACACGAGAACCGTACCTTGGGCGAACATCTGAATGTAGTGCGGCTTGCGAACCGCAGACCGGATAGACAGGACGCGCCCGGCTCGCGAGGCCGTCACAAAGAGGACGGCTGCCCATACCACCAAAACGCCGGCCGCACCCACGAAGCTGCGCACCAGGTTCGGGTCGCGCCCGATTTGAGGAAGGGCGAGAACCGCGAGAAGAGCAGCCGCGAAGCCGACTGGGATGAGAGCGGCTCGGGCAATGGACAGATGCATAGGAGTCGGGGCAATACAATTCACCCAAACCTCAGATCCACAAGGAATCTAGACGCTTTCAATCTTCCCGGAAGAGCCTCGTCCGCCGCAGCGGCAGGTTGCGTCTCGTCGACTCGAGCGCGAAATAGCGAGGCCTTGGCTTGTCGACCGCTCCACCTCGCCGGATTCACCGCTGATGAAGACTCTACTCCGCTCGGTCCAGTTCGCAGCGCTCTCGCTGGTGTTGCTCCCCGCGGCTTCGCTCGCTCAGTCTCCGGATCTGCATTCGACCATGTCCGCGCTGACCTTCCGCGAGATCGGGCCCGCCCTGATGGGTGGCCGCATCTCGAGCCTCGCTGTCGTCGAGTCCAAGCCGCAGGTCTTCTACCTGGGCACCGGAACCGGAGGGCTCTGGAAGACCGAGAATCACGGTACGTCGTGGACCCCGCTCTTCGACGACCAGCCGACGAGCACGATCGGCGACGTCACGATCGACCAGAACAACCCCAACCTCGTCTGGGTCGGGACGGGCGAGCCCCAGAACCGTCAGTCATCACCGTGGGGCAACGGCGTCTACAAATCCACCGACGGCGGCTCCACGTGGGCGCACATGGGTCTGGAAGCCACCCGGCACATCGGTCGGATGCTCATCCATCCGCGGGACCCGGAAACGGTGTACGTCGCGGCCGTCGGCGACCTGTGGGCCGCCAACCCCGAGCGCGGTGTCTACCGCACGAAGGACGGTGGCGTGACGTGGGAACTCGTGCTCTTCATCGACGAGCATACCGGTGCCATCGACCTCGTGATGGATCCCACCGACCCGTCGACGCTCTTTGCCGCCATGTACCAGCGTCGCCGGACAGGATTCGGCTTCAACGGGGGAGGCCCCGGAAGCGGGATCTACCGCACGATGGACGGCGGCGACACGTGGACCGAGTTGACCGAGGGTCTGCCCGGGGGTGACAAGGGTCGAATCGGTCTCGACGTCTTCCGTCAGAATGGCAACGTCGTCTACGCACTGGTGGAGGCCGACGCCCGAAGCGCCGGGCAGGGGTTCGGCGGAGGGGGCAGAGCCTCCGAGAGTGGACTCTTCCGGTCGACGGATCGCGGCACCACGTGGGAGAAGATGTCGGATACCAACCCGCGGCCCATGTACTACTCCCAGGTCCGCATCGACCCCAGCAACGCCGATCGCATCTACGTACTGGGCAGCGCGCTGATGGTATCGGACGATGCGGGGCAGACCTTCCGCAGCGACGGAGCGACGCAGATTCATGTCGACCATCATGACCTGTGGATCAATCCGAAGGATCCGGATCACCTCATCCTCGGAAGCGATGGTGGAGTCTCCGCCAGCTGGGACGGAACCGCCCACTGGCGCATGTTCGACAACCTCGCCCTCGGGCAGTTCTACACGATCGCCCACGATATGAGGGACCCGTACTACGTATGTGGCGGATTGCAGGACAACGACCCGTGGTGTGGACCGTCGAACACCCGGTCTTTCCACGGCATCCGGCACCAGGACTGGTACGAGACGGCGTACGGAGACGGTTTCTGGACCGTCGTCGATCCAACCGACTCGACCATCGTCTTCTCCGAGTCCCAGAACGGGAACATGAACCGGTACGACCTGATCACCGGTGAGAAGACACCGCTTCGCCCGATCACGGGACCGCGGGAACATGGCGATACGGCCAAGGAGTACCGCTTCAACTGGAATTCGCCGCTGCTTATCTCGAGGCACGACCCGGCGACGATCTTCCTCGGTGGCAACTACCTCATGCGGTCCCGCGACCGGGGGATGTCGTGGGAGGAGGTCGGCGGAGTGGATCTGACGAAGCAGATCGACCGTGACGAACTCGACATCATGGGGGTCCCCGGCTCGGAGCCGATGATGTCGATCCACGACGGGATCTCGACGTACGGCAACCTGACCGTCGTGGGCGAGTCACACTTCACCGCGGACGTCATCTACGTGGGATCGGACGACGGGAACGTTCAGGTCACGATGGACGGGGGTGACAGCTGGACCGACGTGACCGGCAACAGTCCGGGGCTGCCGGCGCGGACGTATGTGAGTCGTCTGGCCCCATCCGCTCATGAGCCCGGTCGGGTGTACGCCTCGTTCGATGGGCACCGCAACGGTGACTACGAGGCGTACGTCTATGTCAGCGAGAACTACGGGGAGGACTGGGAGCGGATCGACGATGGGCTGCCGAGCGGGTGGTCCGTGAACGTCGTCGTCGAGCACCACCGTGCGCCCAACCTCCTCTTCGCCGGGAACGAGATCGGGATCTACGTCTCGATCGACCGAGGCCAGAACTGGACGCGCCTCAAGAACAACTTCCCCACCGTGCCGGTCGATGACCTCGTCATTCACCCGAGGGAGAACGACTTGATTGTCGGGACCCACGGGCGCAGCGCCTGGATTCTCGAGGACATCGGTCCTCTGGAGCATCTGTCTCAGGCGGTCATGGCGTCCGTGGCGCACATATTCCCCATCCGGAACACGATCATGTGGGCGCAGAAAGGCGACTGGCCCTTCTACGGGGCGACGTACTCCGCACCGAATCCGCCGCGCGCCACCCGTCTGCGCTACTACGTTCGTGACGAGCTGTCGGATGACGTCGACTTCAGCGTCGTGATCACGGATGCCGCAGGTGAGCACGTTCGGACCTTCGATGGCCCCCACGAGCCCGGTATCAACGAGATCCTCTGGGACTGGCGGTACGATCGCCCCTACGACCCGCCCCGAGGCGGCGGCGGAGGGGGCGGATTCGGTGGGGGCGCGCCCGAGGGGCCGATCGTCATGCCGGGGATGTACACGGTCACGGTGCAGCTGGACGGTACGACGTCATCGGAAACGGTCCAGATCGAGGCGGATCCCCGACGGTCCATGACCATGGCCGACCGACGTGCACGCCAGGATGCGCTCATGAGCCTGCACAGGTTGGCCGGTCCCCTGAATGACGCGACGCAGGCGGGACGCACGCTCGATGGCCAGCTCGACGAGGCCTCGGACCTCCTCGCTGATTTCGAGGGGGAAACGGAGATGCTGCACGAGGAACTCGAGGCGATTCAGGCGGAACTCGAGGAGATCGCCGACGGGCTCGGGGAGGCACGACGGTGGACCGGGGTCGCCGGCGCGATTCAGGGCTCGTCGACGCTGCCGACCGAGGATCAGCTCTGGCAGATCGATTCCGCGTGGGAGGCGGTACCACCTCTGGTGGAACGCCTGAATGCCCTGATCACGGAGCGCGTTCCCTCCTTCAACAGCTCACTGGACGCGATGGGCGTGCGACCGAGTCCCGGCGAGAGGCTCACCGTTCCGCGCCGCGGCGGCTGACACCGCCTCTAATCGACGGGACCGCACAGACGTGACGTGACGTGACGCCACAGGGGCCGGCTCGAATGGGTCGGTCCCTCGAACGACTCCGGTGATCGCAGGTCGGGCCTCAGGGCTGGACGATCGGCATCATGTCGAGCTGCAATCCGTCGAAGAACGCGATCCGGTTGGGGATCGCGCTCTCGATCTGACTTCGCAGCGTCGCACTGATTCGGTCTGAGCGGTATCGAATCGCGAGATACGGGACGAAGCTCTCCGCAATGTCTTCGCGCTCGGGAAAGTCGCGCGCATAGGTCGAGATGAAGGTCGGGTCGGACGATTGTGCGGCGAGCCAACCCGGTGACGATGCGTACCGGCCATCGAGCGACGTATGGGCGGCCTCGTGGACCAGCGTCTCCTCCAGGATGCCCAGACGGATGTACTCGGCGGTCTGACCCGTGTGGATCAGGATGTTCCGGTTCCCGCCCCCGTAGAGCTCGATGCCGCGGTGAATCCACATCGTCTCCACGTCCAGCCGCAGAGCGGTCGGTAGCCGGCCCGCAGCATCCGCATAGAAAAGAGCCTCCGCTTCCGCGGACGTCACCGAAGCGAACTCCGGGTTCACCTGGACCTCGATCGTCAGGCCGTCGCTGAACGTCGCGTCGAACAGGAACGGCTCGAGCGTGATCCAGCCGTCCACGCGACGATCGAACATCTGTCGCGTACCCTGCCCCGAGTACGACAGCCCCACGAGGGTGGTGGGATCGGACTCGGTGATGATGTCCGGATCGATGAAGATCGTGCCCGCAAAGGGAGGCTGGGTGACCCGCGGGGGTACCACCCGCTCATCACCACCGCACCCGACCATAAGAAGGCCAAGCAGGATCCAGAGGGTCGACGTACGCGAGAGGACCCCCTGCGCCTCACCGGTTCGAACTCCATCCATGGTCATCATCACCTCCGGGCGTCGTTCAGTTCATCGAAGGATCGAACGGCATCCGGGCGAGGCGCTCATACTCGGGGCCCTTCCGCCGGAGCACCCGAGCCCAGAGGAGGTCCGGCGAGTCGGTGAAGACGTCGTCGACCCGAGCCACTTCGATGATCCATGAATCCTCCGCCATCTCAGCCTCCAACTGACCGGGCGCCCACCCCGAGTACCCCGCGTACACCCGCGCACGCCGGATGCCTTCGTCGAGCGGAGTCGTCACGTCGCCGGTCAGGAAGCCGACCGAGTCGAAGATGTGCAGATCCGCCCCCGCGAACTCCTCGAACTGAGCGAGCAGGACCGGGCTTTCCGGCTGAACCGGTCCGCCCTGATACAGCGCTTCGCCGTGCGGGACGAAGGCACCGAGTTCGGGAACCGCCTGATCCACGGTGACGTTCAGCGCGCGATTGAGGACCACACCGAGAGCCCCGTCCGCATTGTGCTCTCCAATGAGCACAACGGTGTGACGGAAGTTGGGGTCGTACAGCCCTCCGCTCGAAATCAGGAGCTGGCCCTTCAGGCTCTTCATGCGTGGGGGTCGAGGCGACCGGCTCGACGCGGTGTGGAGGCAGGCACGATGATCCTCGAGGATCCGGCGGTGGCGTGTGGACTCACCATCCTGGGGCCACGTCGGGTCCGACACAAACCTGCGGATCAGGGATGAGAAGCCGGACCGCACCGCGTATCATTCGCACGTCGAGAGGCAGCTGTCCGGCCGGCTCACCATCGACCTGAACCGGCACGTCGCCATCCGATCGGAGCACCACATGCCGACCGGGCCGATGCGACACGCCGAAAGACGTCGTGAGACTCGAATACAGCATGCGCATGCCGTACGCGAGGGTCGCCAGCGACCCGGCCCGCTCGATCATCACGACGTCGACCTCGCCGTCGAACGGCGTGGCACCGGCGTGGAGCGTTCCGCCGAACGCCATGTCCGCGACATTCGCCAGAACGACGCTGGTGACCCGGGGCAGCTCCTCACCATCGACCTCGATTCCGATCCCGGGCCTCGAATATCGGGAGATCGCGGAGAACACGCGGGGCGCGCTCATCACGAGTCCCTTCATCCCCATGTGACCCGTGCGGGAGGCATTCAGCTCCTCGATGACGACAGCATCGAGGCCGGCGCCACACCAGAGAAGAAACGGCCGTTCGTGTCCATCCATCTCCACAATGCCGACATCGACCGGACTTCCCCGCATCCCGGGCAGGGCCCGGGCCAGGCGCGCCGGCTCGGGTATGAACCCAAACGCCTTCGTGGCGACGTTCGCGGTCCCGCCCGGAAGGAACCCGAGGCACGGGCGGGTCTCCGCCGAGGTACCGAGATCCAGCACACCCCGGAGCACCTCATTCAGCGTTCCGTCACCTCCGATCGCGATGACTCGATCGACAGTGCCTCCATGCGCACGAACCAGCCGCGTCGCATCACCCCGACCGGTGGTGGCCAGCACATCGACATGATGATCATGCGCCAGCGCTGTCCTCAGAGCTTCGGCGCGAGCGGCCCCCGCCCCCTTACCCGCAACCGGGTTCACGATCAGCAGGTACGACAATGGAGCTTCTCGATCGGCTGCAGGCGTGGTCATGCACCGTCCCTGAGTGTCAGGGACCCCCCGGAGCCATAGACCGCGGTCACCGCCGTATCCGCGAAATCGAGCGTGAGCGTACACATCGCATCAACGACACATGCCGTAACGTTGGTCGAGACACGCGCGACCCCCTCGGTGCCGGGCTCGAAGGGGGTCAGACGGTCGGCATCCGCGGCCGGGTCCTCGGCCACGCACGCGCACAGGGGCAGAGCCACCGAAACTCGGACGGGCCCTCGCGACCGTGGATCCCGGTCGCGCGAGCGGCTGGACGGTCCCGAAGCCATCTACGCCTCGAGGAATCGGCGCGCCACCAGGGACCACGTGAGTCCGATCCCCAACACGTACCCGGCCAGTCCGATGTGAAACCGTCGCGACGTCACGAAGAGTCCGATCACACCCAGAGCACAGAAGTGAAGGGCGAAGGGCAGATAGATCGGCGGGTCGAAGACATCGCCGCAAAGCGCCGTGAGAGCGATATCCACAAGGGATGTCGTAACGAAGATCCCTCCCACATCCCCGTCGTTCAGCACTCGCAACGCTCACCCCGCAGCGCCTGGACGCCCTCGGTTACGATGACCGGCACCATAATCAGTGCAGCTACCGAATCTACCCACCACCACCCGAACGCCGCGTTGAGCGCGAGACCGGTCAACAGGATCGCGGAGAGGACCGCACAGAGATCCGTCTGCCGGGAATCGGCCTCGAGCGCGGAACTCCCGAGATCCCTGGCGACCATCCGCTTCTGACGAGCCAGCCACGGCATGACCAGAAGAGAAAGCGCCGCAACCACGATTCCGACGTAGCTCGCGGAGGGCGCTTCCCGGGCGACGAGGGAACGGATCGCCTCGACGCCGACCCACGACGCCAGAACGAGGAAGGTCACCCCGACGAGTTGCAGCGCTCGGCGCTCCCGGGTGGACGAACCCCCGTCCTGAAGACGCCAGAGCAGAATGCCTCCTGACGCACTCTCCACGACCGCATCCATCCCAAACCCGATCAGAGCGGTCGAGCCTGCGGCCACACCGGCCATGATCGAGACTACGGCTTCGACCGAGTTCCACGCGAGCGTCAGATACTCCAACCTGCGACCCCGCCGCGCGGGGTCGGCCTCGAGGCGTTGGCGGGCTGTGCCCGGATCACTCATTCAACGGCCCGCAGGGCTGAGGTGCACGATGTCATGAAACGGAATCTCCATCGGCCGTCGCTGATTCCTCAACACAGCGACGCAATCCCCTCCAACGCGGCGTCGATCTCGTCTTCCGTGTTGAAGAAATGAATCGCAAGCCGAAGATCACGCTCGCGTCGCACGGGGGAACTCAGAATCCTCGGTCCTTCGGCGAGGCGGTTGTACACCTCGGTGGCATCGCACGGTGACGGCAAACGAAGCACGAAGACCCCCGAACGATCCGCTTCTGCGCGCGGAGACGTTACGGTCAGGTCCGATCGGGCATCCACCGCGTCGACCGCATGGGACACGAGGTCCTGAATCCGGGTCAGCACGCGATCGAAGCCCAGCTCCTCCATCCATGACACTGCGGTGTGGAACCCGGCGAAATCGGCAAGCGCGCGTGTGCCGAACTCGTACCGCGCCGCCGACGGCAGGAGCGTGTAGGAGCCCTCGTAATCCATCGTCGCATGACTGTGACTGCCTGCCCACGAGAGCTGCAGCCGATCGAGAGCGTCCTCTCGGACGAAGAAGGCACCCGTTCCTTTCGGACCGAGCAGCCACTTGTGCCCGCACGTGCTGTACGCATCGCATCCCAGTTCCGCGAAGTCCATCGCGACGCAGCCCGGGCCCTGAGCACCGTCCAGGTGGTACACGATGCCCCTCGTCCGCAACAGATCCGCGAGTTCGGCCGATTCGGCCGCCCGGATGCTTCGACCATTGTTCCGTGAGACGTGACTCAGGCTCACCATGCGGGTTCTCGAGGAAAGAACGCTCCGCACCTCGTCGAGCAGAGAGGTACCGGCATCCAGATTGATCTCGCGAATGACGATCCCGAACCGGTCCCGCAGCACGTACCACGGGATCACATTGGCCGGGTGCTCCTGGTTGCTGATGACTACCTCGTCCCCACTCGCCCAGTTCTGCGACCACGCGGCAATGCTGATCCCCTCGGACGTGCTGTGGGTGAGCGCGACACCATTGGGACTCACCCCGAACGTCGAGGCGAGATACGACCTCAGATCGGGTTCGATGGGCGCCATGTCGGCCGAGTATCGGGGATCGGCCGGACCGCGATTCTGATATTCGAGCCGGTCAACCACCGTCTCGATCGCCCTTCGGGAGGACGGTCCGATACCCCCGGTCTGGAAGTAGATGCTCTCCGTCGCCGCCGGGATCTGAGTCCGTGCGCGGCGTACCCAATCCTCCTGAGGGACGGCGGAGCCGGCCTGCCCCTCCAGACGAGCCAGAAGCCCGAGCGGAACCACCGCCGCGGCAGCGGCAGAGCTTCGCGATAGAAACGTTCGTCGATCGAGGTGCCGGTCAACCACGTGATCCCCCTTGAGTACCGTCCGCGCCGAGAACTCCTACGCTACGACCTCCGCGTCCGCAATCGAGCCCCGTCCACAGGGATGTTCATGGTCTACAGGGAGTCGCTCTGGATGCCCGTCCCAGCAGCCTCCCTCCTCAACCGGTGCACCGCGACGGACAGCATGAAGAGGAGAGCTCCGCTACCGGCATAGAACGACGCGTCCCACATCCACCCGACCCGGTAAGAGCTGAGCCCAGCCAGAACGTACACCGCCCCGACGAGCATCGTCATCCATGGCGCGAATGGGTCATCCTTGAAGAGGAGGATGGCCGCCCACGTGAGCAGTGCCGCCGCCCCGATCATGGCGACGCCGACGAGGCCGATCAGGGCAATGGCAAGGTCGTCATTCCCAGCGCGAGGTGGAGAGGCGAACTCCCCGAGGCCCGAAACCGGGTCCAGAAAGAATCCCACTCCGTAGGCGAGCCCCTGTAGAATCAGAACTCCGGTAAGCAGCAGGCACGCCACCCGCGCGACTGCACCGACCCGGGTACGATCGGCGTGACGCCCCTGACGAACTCCGGCTCGAACCATCACGATCAACCTCGCATCTTGAGCAATCGGGCAGGCCTCTCGAGGCATTGTGGAATCGCGGCATGAAGACCGCCAGCAGCACGGGAGCCAGCCGCGGTGCACGGCTTCATCGTCTCATCACCTGATCCGCGGGGTGGCTCGGTCGCCTGCTCACTACGATCCTACGGAATCAGCGAGTACGCTCCCGCCCCGATGTACGGGGTTCGTCGAGGTCCAAACCCGAGGAACGGATGAACATGAAGACGGCCCACCGAGCTCCGATCTTCGTGTTCTTCCTGAGCGTGGCACTTCTCGCCAGCCTTCCCCGGAGCGCTTCCCCTCAGGCCAACACCAGTGACGAAGAGCGAATTCTGGCCCTGGCTCACCAAGCGCTGGACGCGATCAGTGCCGAGGATCCGATCGCGCTCACCGACGTGATGATCGAGGGCGCGATCATGATCGCCGTGCCGCCGGGGGGTGGAGCGCCACGACTCTCCACGCGGGAGGACAATCGCAGTCGGCCGATGACGGGGGACCTCGTCGAACGGGGCTTCGAAGGCCGAGCCGAAGTCTACCGGGACCTCGGAATCGTGTGGCTCCCGTATGATTTCTACCGAAACGGTGAATGGTCACATTGCGGAGTCGACCTGTTCCAGATGACTCGAGTCGACGGTCGCTGGATGATCAGCTCGCTCGCGTACACAATCGAGCAACCCCCGGACTGTCGTCCACATCCCGATGGCCCACCCGGCGGCTAGAGCCACGTCATACCCTCGTCCCCTCGGTCCTTCGCCCATGCGTTCCTCGCGCCGTAGCTTCTGACGCGATCTCTTCGATTGACGCGACCTCTTCGATTCGTCCAACACGGTGGAGCCGTCACGATGGAATTCCGAGACTGGTACGACGCGCTGAAGAAGCCATCGTGGACGCCCGAGCCGGAGTTTATCGGGCTCATGTGGCAGATCATCTATCCGATCATCATCGTGACGTTCGGCTTCGTCTTCCTTCAGGCCGCTCGCGGGACCATCCCGCGCCTCGTAGCCCTGCCCTTCGCGATCAACCTGGTCGCGAACCTGATCTTCACCCCGATTCAGTTCGGGCTCCGAAATCTTCCCCTCGCATCGATCGACATCGTGATCGTGTGGGCAACCATCGTCTGGATGGTAGCCGTGATCTGGACCCACTATCGCTGGGTCGCGATCGCGCAGGCGCCGTACCTCGCCTGGGTATCGGTCGCCTCGGTGCTGCAGCTGTCCATCACATGGATGAATCGGAGTTGATCTGGCGATTGTGTCCCACGTGAGGCGGCGGTCGATTCTGTTTCATCCGAGCATGTGGCTTGCCGCAGGCCTTCTGGCGGGAACCGCCTGCGGAGTGGAGAACGCCCGAGAAGCGGTTGTCGACTCCGGACTTCAGAGCGTCCACCAGGACGTCTTCGGGCTACCTCTCGTCGACCTCGCGGCGGAGACTCGACGGCAGGTCGTCGTCGACCGGGAACCCGGACAGTACCTGGGGCACCCGACGAC